>DATHHO010000024.1:0-6555 GCA_035317125.1 Puia sp. | reverse complement strand
CGGGCCTTTTCGGAGAAAAGGGGCGCGGCCCTGGCACAGGCGGGAGTCGGTACGGTGGCTGTTTCGGGGTCGGAGCCGGGCCCTGACCAGGGGATCCCGACGATCGCTTCGGCATCGGCGAAGGCTTTTTTCGAAAATCCGGTCCTGCATCAGGAAGTATTCGGGCCGTATGCCCTTGTCATCCGATGTGGGAACAAAGAAGAAATGACGGCGGTGGCAAGGCATCTCGAAGGTCAGTTGACCGCGACGCTGATGGCCACCGAAAAAGATATACAGGATAATGAGGAGCTGGTGGATGCCGTACAGGATATCTGCGGGCGTCTGATCCTGAATGGCGTGCCGACGGGGGTGCGGGTGGGGCTGGCCATGCAGCATGGGGGGCCTTTCCCTGCAACTACGGATAGCCGTTATACATCGGTGGGCGCGGACGGGATCAGGCGCTGGGTCCGCCCGCTGTGCTTCCAGAACTGGGCCGATGCCTTTTTGCCCGATGCGCTGAAGAACGGAAACCCGCTGAAGATCTGGCGGACCGTAAATGATCAGCTGACAAAGGAGAAGATCGGATGAAGAAAACTTTTTTTTGCATAGATGCACATACCTGCGGGAACCCGGTGAGGCTGGTGGCGGGAGGAGGTCCGGTGCTGGAGGGGAAGAATATGAGCGAGAAGCGGCAACATTTTCTGCGGGAATTTGACTGGATCCGGAAGGGGCTGATGTTCGAGCCGAGAGGGCATGATATGATGAGCGGAAGCATCCTTTACCCGCCCCATGATCCGGAAAATGACGTGGCGGTGCTTTTTATAGAGACCAGCGGCTGTCTGCCGATGTGCGGACATGGGACGATCGGCACCATCACCATCGCCATCGAGGAAGGGCTGATCATTCCAAAAACGCCTGGGCATATCCGGATGGAGGCGCCGGCGGGGCTGGTCCGGATAGCCTACCGGCAGGAGGGGAACAAGGTCAGTTCGGTCAGGCTTACCAACGTGCCGGCCTATCTGGCGGCAGAGGACATAGAGGTGGAATGCCCGGAGTTGGGGATGCTGCGGGCCGATGTATCTTACGGCGGTAATTTCTATGCCATCATCGATGTACAGAAAAATTTTAAAGGAATTGAGCATCACACTGCTGATCAACTGATTAGCTGGAGCAGAGTTTTGCGTAACCGCATCAACGAGCTACATAAATTCGTACATCCCGACGATCCTACCATCCATAGTTGTACGCATATTTTATGGACTGGAAAAACGATCAGTCCGGACGCCACCGCGCGCAACGCGGTATTCTACGGGGATAAGGCCATCGACCGCTCGCCGTGTGGAACGGGCACTTCGGCGAGGATGGCGCAATGGTTTGCCAGGGGCAAACTGAAGGAAGGTGATCTTTTCCATCATGAGAGCATTATCGGCTCGGTGTTTACGGGCCGGGTTGAAAGGGCCGTGGAGGTCGGGGGCAGGCCCGGCATTATTCCCAGCATAGAAGGCTGGGCAAAGGTATATGGATACAATACGATCACGATCGATCCAGAGGATGATCCCTATGCCTATGGGTTCCAGGTGTTGTGAGATCCGGGCAGGAATGATACCTGAGCCGGAATCCAGGCATGAGGCGCTTTGCCGGAACTTAGTGAGAGGCGCCGGTCGTCCAGTTTTATGAAGAATATCCGAACAACTGATTATTTTTGGTGTTGTATCATCCCAACCAACCCAAAAATTTGCTGACCATGACCAAAGTATTCTTGACCGGAACTTTTCTTCTCTGTTTACTCTTTCTGAAAAATAATTCCCTTCACGCACAGCATCAGCTTGTGAAAAAATGGCATACGGACTCTGTCCTGAAAGTGCCTGAATCCGTGCTCTACTCTGCGGAAGACAAATTATTATATACTTCGAATATCGATGGCGCTCCCGATGGAAAGGATGGGAAGGGATCTGTCGGCAAGGTGGGGCTGGATGGAAAGATCATCAAAGTCGACTGGGTGAGCGGTCTCAATTCCCCCAAGGGGCTTGGCCGGTATATGAACAAGCTGTATGTAGCCGACCTTGATGAGGTGGCCGTTATCGATATCGCGGCGGCAAAGATCATACAGCATATCCCCGTAGCAGGGGCTGTTTTTCTGAATGATATTTCCGTGGATGCCAAAGGCATTGTATATGTCTCCGATACGAGGATGGGAAAGGTCCACCGGATCCAGGATGGAAAAGTGAGCACCTATCTCGAAAATATAAAGAACGCCAATGGTGTGCTGTGTGTAGGGACGGACTTGTATGTGCTGGGCAATGGCACTTTGTATAAGGCTTCAGCCGACAAAAAACTGACGAAGATCGCGGATGGAATGGAAGCGAGCACCGATGGCATCGAGCAGGTGAAGGCCGGTGAGTTCATCGTTTCGTGCTGGGCGGGTGTTGTTTATTATGTAAAGAGCGATGGGAGCAAACAGCAAATGCTGGATACCCGGGGCGCGAAGTTCAATTCAGCGGATATCGGTTACGATCCCCTGCACCGGATCGTATATGTGCCTACGTTCTCACGGAATTCCATTGTCGCTTACGAGTTGAAGTAGCAGCGTGGCAGGATTAATTAACTAAATTCGCTCCCTGATCTAATTATGGATTGGATACCGACTCGTTTATCATACCGGCAAACAGGATATTTTTCTAAAATAATTACGGATTATTTAGATCAGGCGGATGCGCTGACTTCTTTTTATGCGCATCCCGTTTCCCTCAAAGGCATCTGTGCTTCTCTGGAAGACCGGCAACGATCGCCGGTCAACCGTCAGGTGCTGGTGACGGCGCTGAAGAAACAATATGAAGGAGTGGCCGTTGCCCCGCTGGTGCAGCAGAATATCGACCGGCTCGCGGATGGCAACACGTTTACGGTGTGTACGGCGCATCAGCCCGCTATTTTTACCGGTTCCCTTTACTTCATCTACAAAATACTTCATACGATAAAACTGGCCGCCCATCTTTCCACGGAGCTGCCACAATACCGGTTTGTCCCTGTATTCTATATGGGCAGCGAGGACGCGGACCTTGAAGAGCTGGGAAAGATCTGGCTTGACCAGGAGAAACTGGTATGGGACACCAAACAAACGGGCGCAGTGGGAAGGATGAAGCCTGCCGGGCTGGAAAAGATCATGCATCGGATAGAAGGCGAATTTTCTGTCCAGCCATTTGGCGGGGAGCTGGGCTCCATGCTCCGGGAAGCCTATCTGGAGAGCCCGGACATACAGACCGGCACATTCCGGCTGATCCATCGTTTGTTTGCGGAGTATGGCCTGGTGGTGCTGATCCCGGATGAGGCGGGTCTGAAGCGGCTGATGATTTCCGTATTCGAGGATGATCTTTTCAGACAGACCCCTTCCAGGCTGGTCGACGATACGATCCAGCGTTTGTCCAGGCATTATAAAGTACAGGCCAATCCAAGGGCCATCAACCTCTTCTATCTGAAAGACGATCTGCGCGGAAGAATTGAAAAATCAGGGGATAAATTCGTTGTGCACGATTCCAGACTGGTGTTCGGCGAAGAGGAGATGCGCAAGGAGCTGCAGCAATATCCTGAACGGTTCAGCCCGAACGTCATCCTGCGCGGATTGTTCCAGGAAATGATCCTGCCGAACCTGGCTTTTATAGGCGGAGGTGGCGAGACGGCGTACTGGCTGGAATTCAAAGACCTGTTCGCCCATTATAACGTTTCTTTTCCCGTGCTGATCCTCCGCAACTCCTTTTTATTGCTGGAGGAGCAATGGAATGAAAAGCTGGAAAATGCCGGAGTAACGGTGACGAAGATCTTTACGCCGGAAGAAGAGCTGATCAATGAGCTGGTGAGGAGGCAATCGCAGCAGCGGCTGAACCTTGAACAGGAAATTACCGAGGCAACCCTGTTCTATGAAAAATTAAAGAAGCTGTCGGGGAGTGTCGATCCCACGCTGAGCCAGCATGTGGAGGCTTTGCAGGCAAAGGCGCTCGCACCCTTGAAGGATCTTGAAAAAAAGCTGCTCAAGGCCGAGAAAAGGAAGTTCAACGATCAGCGGAGGCAGATCCATACGATCCAGTCCGCTTTGTTCCCCTTGAACGGGCTGCAGGAGCGCATCGATAATTTTTTGCCCTGGTATGCGAAGAGAGGGAGGAAGTTCATCGGAGATCTCTATGCCCAGTCGCTGAGCCTCGAGCAGGAATTCGTGATCCTTGCGGAGACGAAGCATGGGGATGAGCAGCCCCGGTCCGGCGCGGGGGTGGCCGCTATAAATACTCAGCCTTTATGATCTTCAGCGCTGCGTCCATAGTATAGAGCCTGGGAGTCCCCGTGGGTATGTTCACTTCAGCGATCTCTTCCTGGCTGATGTTTTCCAGTTGCATCATGAGGGCGCGCAGGCTGTTGCCATGCGCTACGATTAAAATATTTTCTCCCGCCTTCAGATAAGGGACGATCTCTTTTTCATAATACGGCATCACCCGTGCGGAAGTGTCTTCCAGGCTTTCACCGCCGGGAGGCCTGACCGAGTAGCTTCTTCGCCAGATCAGCACCTGCTGCTCGCCATATTTTTTTGCGGTCTCCGTCTTGTTCAGCCCTTGCAGCTGTCCATAATTCCGTTCGTCGAGGGCCTTGTCCCGGATCACGGGAAGATCAATCTTTCCGGCCTCTGCGAGGATAAGCTCAAGGGTTTCTTCCGCACGTTTAAGGATAGAGGTGAAGCAACGGGAGAACGGGATGCCGGCAAGCCGCCGCCCTGCGTTCCTGGCTTCCTGACGTCCAAGCACGGTAAGATCTACGTCCACCTCTCCGGTGAAACGGTTCTCCAGGTTCCATACAGATTGTCCATGACGGACAAGCGTTAATAAAGGCATAAGCTATGTTTGAGGCTGGCCGGTGAGGGCCGGAGTACAAGTTACAACGCGGGACTGGAATATGACGGGGTCCGGGGATATGGATGCACAGGATGGGAAGCGGGATAGTGACGGACCGGATTACTGGAATGCTGACCGGGCTGCGCTGGCAGTTACCGGGGTTCGGGCAGGGGGAGAGGATGTGGATATGTTGTGGCATAGTATTATTATCTTGGGATGCAGAGCGGAAGCAAGTTCCCGGAGGAATCGCGACAGGACTGTTCAGGTACGGGGGTAGGAGCAGCAGCGTGATATCAGATTGGGGAAAACGATCAGGACATTGTAGAAATTCTTCAACATCCAACATGAATATAACGACCAAGATCTCGTACCGGATCAAAAAATCCTGGAAGCTGCTGGGGCCAGGGCTCATCACTGGGGCCAGCGATGACGATCCATCCGGGATTGCCACGTATACGCAGGCCGGCGCCAAACTGGGCCTGAATACCCTATGGACGGCGCTGATCACCTTTCCCCTGATGGCATCGATACAGGAGATGTGCGCGCGTATCGGGGTCGTCACCTGTCAGGGACTGACGGGGGTGCTGAAGGCCCACTATCCCAAACCTATCCTTTATCTGATGATGATCTTCAGTTTCCCGGCCATCGTCATGAATATCGGGGCGGATATCGAAGGGATGGGGGCCGTGGCGCATCTGTTGTTACCAGCAGTGCCGATCTTTGCTTTCGAGATCCTGTTCACGTTTATGATCCTGCTGGCTGTGATCCTCTGGCCTTATCATAAACTTTCCGGCGTCCTGAAATGGCTTTGTCTTGTTCTCTTTTTATATCTGGTGATCCCCTTTGTCGTGAAGGTAAACTGGGGGAATGTGGCAAGGCATACCTTTATCCCAACCGTCCATCTGGACAAGGATTTTTTTGAAATGTTGGTCGCCATACTCGGGACGACGATCTCTCCCTATCTGTTTTTCTGGCAGACGACCATGGAAGCGGAGGATATTGCCAATTCCCGGAGAAAGATCGTGATCAACAAACAATTTATGGACAAGATGCAGAAGGATGTTTATCTGGGTATGTTCTTTTCAAACCTGGTGATGTTCTTTATTATCCTGACGGCGGGGGTTGTGCTGTACGATGCCGGAATACGGAAGATCGATACGGTGGACCAGGCCGCTAAGGCGCTGGAGCCGTTGGCCGGAAAAGTGTCATATGTACTTTTTGCCATCGGAGTGATCGGGACGGGCTTCCTCGCTATTCCGGTGCTGGGCGGATCGCTGTCTTATATCGTCGCCGAAACCTTTAACTGGAGGTTGGGGCTGGAAAAGAAATTCCAGCAGGCGCCTGCTTTTTACCTGACCCTGATCGTTTCATTGCTGGCGGGGCTTTGTATGGACTTCCTCAATATCAGCCCGATACAGGCGCTTATTTATACTGCTATTCTGTATGGCCTGACGGCGCCTGTGATGATCGCGATCGTATTGCATATCTGTAACAGCCCGAAGATCATGGGCGAGTCCGTGAATGGAAGATGGTCCAATATTTTCGGCTTCCTGGCTTTACTGCTGATGACGGCATCGGCGGTGGCGCTGATCTGGTTCCAGTTCAAATAAACGGGGCGGGATGGAAAGGGATCTGAGGCCAAAGGAAGGATGTTGCGAAGCAAAGGGGCCCAGGCTAGCCTGGTGACGCCTGTTTTCTACAGTAA
>DATHHO010000023.1:0-16740 GCA_035317125.1 Puia sp. | reverse complement strand
TCCGATTCCGGCCACCTGTGCCCATCGGAACCTGGTTCCACAACGGCAGATTCTACTGCTGCGCGTGCTGCCGCCGGGACATGCGCATATACATCCCACAACTCTTCCGCAGTATCCGGGACTATGGCGGTGGAGGCAGATTCCAGCCCCGGCCTTAGCTCTGACTCGATATATTCATTGATCTCTCCGCGGATCTGTTCGATCATACCAGGCGTCAATACACCCTGCTCCTGTAGCCAGCGCTCATAGGTGGTCACCGGATCTTTTTTAGCCCAGTCTTCGATCAGCTCCTTCGGCACATATTTCATACCGCTGGCTTCCTCATGCCCCCGCATGCGGAAGGTCATACATTCCACCAGATAGGGGCGCTGATATTTTATACAATATTCCCGGATGCCTCTCAGGGTATCATACACCGTCAGGATATTATTTCCATCGATACGCACTCCCTCCATCCCATATCCCTCCGCCTTATACACCAGGCTTTCGCAACGGTATTGTTCCGAGACGGGTGTGCTCAGGGCATAGCCGTTGTTCTCTACCAGAAAGATCACCGGCAGATCCCAAACGGAAGCCACATTCAGCGCCTCGTGGAAATCGCCTTCGCTGGTGGCGCCATCGCCGGTGAACGTCAGGGAGGCCTTGCCTTTCTGCGCAAGCTTATAGGCGAGCGCCGCGCCATCCGCGACCGCCAGCTGAGGCCCCAGGTGGGAGATCATGCCACAGATGGCATGCTCCCGGCTGCCAAAATGAAAGCTTCTTTCCCTTCCCTTACTATATCCTTCCCTGCTTCCCTGCCATTGGAGGAACAACCGGCTTAGCGGCATCTTGCGCGCAGTAAAGACGCCGAGGTTACGGTGAAGGGGCATGATCCATTCATCTTCCCGCATAGCCAGGGCAGCGCCGACCGAGATCGCTTCCTGACCGATGCCGCTGAACCATTTGCTGATCCTTCCCTGCCTCAGCAATACCAGCATCTTCTCTTCGGTCAGCCGGGGTAATAAAATGCTTCTGTAAAAATGAATGAGCTCTTCGCTGGTAAAATCTTTTCTGTCAAAGTTCATACGGTCTGACCTATCGGTTTATGAAATTAGTTATCGCTCCCTTTCGGCTTCACGGTCCTTATAAAGGATGGATGTGAGCAGGGAGAGCAGCAGGCTGAACAACAAAGCCCATCCAAATCCATCCACACGGAACCCATCCACAAAATGTCCCGCGATCAGCACGATGCCCGCATTGATGACAAAAAGGAAAAGACCGAGCGTGAGAATGGTGATCGGAAAAGTAAGAATAATGAGGATCGGCTTGAGCAATGCGTTCAGAAGGGCCAGTACAATGGAAAGAACGATAGCCGTCCAGAACGTGTCGATATGGATGCCCCGCAAAATATAAGATAAGCCAAATGCCACCACTGCCGTGACTATGATGCGGAGAAGGAAATTCATGGCGATCTTTTATTCAAGTTAAGAAGAATAAACGTATAGACCGGCATTTCATTGTTAAGGCTAAATGACGACGAGCTCGAAAAAGGCGGCCGGATCAAGATATTTTTTTGCCAGCTCCTGTAATTCTCCGGGACCGATCGTCTTTACCGTGTGGATGCCTTCATAAAAATAATTTCCGTCCAGCCCGTTCAGCAGGATGTTCTTCCATCTCGATGCGACCTGAAATGGACCGTCCAGGTCTCCGAGAATGGTCCCGATCGTATAGTTGCGGGCCATCTGCAATTCCTCTTCGCCGATCGGCTCCTCGCAGAGCAGGCGCATTTCTTTATAGACCTCGCCGATAGTGGCCGCACATACTTCTTTGCCCGCCTCCGTGCTGATCATTAAGGCGCTCTCCTGCATATTGTTCACCAGATAGCTATAGATCCCATAGGTATATCCTTTGTCTTCGCGGATATTGTCCATCAGCCGCGATCCGAAGAACCCTCCGAACACATTGTTCAACACCTGCACCTTCTGAAAATCGGGATGATGCCGGTTGGGGAAATTGCGGGCTATCCGGATAGAGCCCTGAACCCCGTTCGGATCATTTATGATATGATGCTTTTTCTCTTTTTCCGGGCTGATGGTCCATGAAGGGGTCTGCTTGTTCCTGTCGTAGGCCTGCAGAGGCAGCTGACCGAAATGATCATCCAGCTGCCGGACTATATCGGCCGGTAGTTTGCCCGCCACGATGATCCGGCAGGTCCCGTTCTGGTAATAGCGGCGGTAAAAATCCATCAGTTCTTCCCGTTCCAGCCCCTGATAATCCTCCAGCGAACTATACTTTCCATAAGGATGGCCAGGGCCATACAGATAGGCTTCTATCAGACGGCCTGCAACGAACTCGCTTTTTTTCAGGCTCACCTGCAATCGTTGCTGCCCATTCTTTTTATAAATACCCAGCTCTTCCTGAGGATAGATGGAGTCCGTGACCAGCTCGGCCACCACGGGCAGCAGCTCTCCGATATGCTTGCTCAGACAATGCAGGGTGATATCCGCCGTCTCATGATGGCTGGCCCGGCTGAGATGCGCGCCATAGTATTCGAAATGCTCGTTTATCTGGAACGCATTGCGCGCGGAGGTCCCGTTCTTCAGCAGGGCGCTGGCCGCTGCGGCCACCAGATTTTTTTCTTCGTACCCATTACCCGCTTCGAAGATCCAGTTGACCATCAGGGTATCCAGTGTGCCGAGGTTGATCGCATAGACTTCCACCCCATTCTTCAGCACATGTTTTTCGCAGGGGGGCAATAGCAGCTGGAATTCCGTAGCGTCTTTTATCCCCGGGGCGATTTTTCTGTTCAGCATATTTACTTGTTGTACCACTCTCTTAATTTGCCTGGTTATTACTCCGATAATAAAGGGTGTTGCTGTTATTTGGATCGAAGATCCGACGGCTGGTGGCCAATATTTCTTCTGTGGTTACGGCCTGGTATCTTTCCAGCTCCGTGTTCATCATATTCGCATCTCCCAGCAGTTCATAGATCGCCAGGCTGTTAGCCCGGTTCATTACGCTCATATCTTCAAATACGATGGCCGACTCCGTCTTGTTCTTCACCTTCATCAGCTCTTTTTCACTGATGGGCTCCGACTTTATCTTTTCGAGCTCTTCTTCCACCGCCTTATCCGCATCTTCGAGGCTGACCCCTTTGATCAGCTTGCCTTCGATCACGACCAGGCCCGGGTCGACGGAGCCGGTATGATAACATTCGATCTGGCTGAATAGTTTTTTCTCCTTGATCAGCGCCTGGTGCAGACGGGAAGATCCTCCTCCGCCAAGCACTTCCGTGATCAGATCGGCCACATAATAACCGGGTTCCGTACGCGAGGACATGTGATAGCATTTATATAAAGCATCCAGCGGTACATCGGATTTAACATCCATTTTTCGGATCTCGTGCTGGACCGGCTCGCCGGGCAGACTGCGGATATATTTCTCGCCCGGAGGGATGTCCCCGAACCATTTTTCGGCCAGTCCGCGGACCTGTTCGGTCTTTACATTGCCCGCTACGACAAGGATCGCGTTCACGGGCCGGTAATATTTAAAAAAGAAATTCTTTACGTCCGCCAGCTTCGCCTGTTCGATATGGCTCAGCTCGCTGCCGATGGTCATCCACCGGTAAGGGTGTTTCTGATAGGCGAGCTGCCGCATTTTGAACCACACATCCCCATAGGGTTTGTTGATATAATGTTCCTTGAATTCTTCGCACACCACTTTCCGCTGTACTTCCAGGCTTTTTTCACTGAAGGCCAGGGAAAGCATGCGATCGCTTTCCAGCCAGAAGGCGGTTTCGATATTCTCAGCCGGCAGCTGAATGTAATAATTGGTGAAATCGTTGGTAGTGTACGCGTTGTTCTCCCCTCCGGCAAGCTGGAGAGGGGTCTCGAAGTCGGCGATATGAACGGAACCGCCAAACATCAGGTGCTCGAACAAATGCGCAAAGCCGGTCTTTCCCGGGTCTTCGTCCCTGGCGCCCACATCATAGAGGACGTCGATAACGGCCATGGGCGTGGATGAATCCTCATGCACGAGTACCCTCAGCCCGTTGGCCAACTGAAATCTGTCGTATTGTATCATATCAATCCTTTTCTCTTTCCGTTATCGGTAAAAGGATTGCAAGGTAAAGAAAGTTCACTAAAGAATACTTTTAACACGGAGGGTAAGCTGCTCCAGCGTCCCATTCCTTTTCACGATGATCTTTATTCTTTCCCCCGTATTCTGCAGCATGTTCTTATAGACCTGGATATTCTTGGAAAAATTATTATTCACGGCTATCACGATGTCGTCTACCTTAAACCCTCCCTTCTCGGCCGGGGAGTCCTTCATAACATCGCCGACCCTCACTTCTCCGTCAACCCAATAAATGCTCAGGCCGGTATAGGAATAATCGAAAAGGTCGCGGTAATGGGAATTGGGGAGCAGGTAAATATCGCGGTGATCATAATTCAGGATCACGTTAAAGCGCCGCAGGATATCGTTTCCCAGCAGTCCTGCCAAGTTGGGATAATTCGTGACGCCAAAGTCGTCATCGAATATATAGACGGGGACCTTGCGAAACCGGTAGGGCCCGAGCTTCAGCTCTTTCATTACGCCCAGCCTCATATTGGCCTTGCCGCCAAGCCCCTCCGCCTGTGTCTGGTAGGTTTTCTTCCGGGAATCCATCAGACTGCTGTCGTTTACGAAATCCGTGGACAACAGGGCGCAGAGACCGGCACCCGTGTCGAAATAGAAACGTGCGGTGACCGCCTCCGCGTCCGTTACCCGGGCATATTGAATGGGAAGGGAGGCGATGATCGGCTTCAGCAAATGCCCCCCCTTGGGATATTTGAAAGACCCCTTGGAATAAACATATACCCTTGAGCTGTCGTAATCTACCTGCACGATATAACGGGAAAAAAAGCTATATCCGATAATGCCATCGACCTTATCCCCATAAACACTGCTCAGGATATCATAGTCGTTCACATGAAAATTGAGACTGTCTACCGAAAGGCCGGGAAGATGGAGCGTCTGGTTATAAAGAAATTTGACCTGGCGTATGCCGGCAATCCCGAGGATGGTCTTATCCGACAGGATCGGCACGAGGTTCATCCTTACACAGGTGGCCGAATCCAGGGAAATGCCGCCGCTGCCGGTGTCCAGAATGAAATTGAGGGTGTCCGGATAATTGCTCAGCCTGGCCTTTAAAAGAATAACCCCCCCGGTAAACAAAGAGAAGGAGAAACTTGTAATCAGCCTGGCAGGCGCCGGCACAAACTCTTCCTGGGCTTGTAAAGGGCGGTTTGGGAAAATAAGACAGCTTGTCAGCAGAAGAAGGCAAAGCCATCTTCCGGCGAGGCCTGGGAAACGGGATAAGCACGGGTGTAATGGTAGGCAAGGCATAGTTAGCGTGTTACAGTTGCTAAATATATTACCTATTTGCATCTGCCGCAAGCCATTTATCCAAAATCCCCCGTTTCAGCCGGTTAACCGGGATATTTGCGCTGTGAACTTTACCTTTGCAGTCCCATCTCCACCTAATGTATGATGCCATGAATCTGTCCAAACTTTACGATAAGGCCCTGCGCAGGGAATTTCTCGATACGGAAGAAGGGGTATTCCTTTTTGAGAACGCCCCGCTCACCGAGCTGATGTACCTGGCCGATGAACTGCGGAAGATACAGGTCCCGCATGGCAAGGTCACCTGGCAGATCGACCGGAACGTGAACACCACCAATGTCTGCATCGCCAATTGCAAATTCTGCAATTTCTACCGGATACCGGGCCATGCCGATGCCTATATCACGGATATAGAAACCTATAAGAAAAAGATCGAAGAGACATTCCGCTGGGGTGGCGATCAGCTGCTGCTTCAGGGCGGCCATCATCCCGGGCTGGGACTGAATTTCTATGCTTCGCTTTTCCGTCAATTGAAGGAGCTGTACCCTTCCCTGAAGCTACATACGCTCGGGCCACCGGAAATAGCGCATATCAGTAAGCTGGAAAAGATGAGCCATCATGACGTGCTGGCGGAGCTGAAAAAAGCAGGGATGGACTCCCTGCCGGGAGCTGGCGCAGAGATCCTCGTAGACCGGGTCCGCCGTCTCATCAGTAAAGGCAAATGCGGATCCCAGGAATGGCTGGACATCATGCACGAGGCCCATATGCTCCATATCACCAGCTCCGCGACCATGATGTTCGGTCACGTGGAGACCCTCCGCGAACGCTTCGAACACCTGGTCAGGATCCGCGAGGTCCAGTCGAGGAAACCCGCAGATGCAAAGGGATTCCTTGCTTTTATCCCATGGACCTTCCAGGACGTGGATACCCTGCTTACCAGGATCCGGGGCGTCCACAATCTGACCACCCCCGAAGAATATATCCGCA
The DNA here is from genome assembly GCA_035317125.1 of Puia sp. GTDB lineage: Bacteria > Bacteroidota > Bacteroidia > Chitinophagales > Chitinophagaceae > Puia. The sequence goes on along the minus strand of DATHHO010000023.1, from coordinate 10,389 downwards.
TGATCGCGATGAGCCGCGTCATGCTCCCCAATGTAAAAAATATTCAGGCCTCCTGGCTCACCGTCGGAAAACAGACCGCACAGCTATGCCTCCATGCCGGGGCCAATGACTTTGGCAGCATCATGCTGGAAGAGAACGTGGTCAGCGCCGCCGGCGCGCCTCACCGTTTCACCGCCAAAGGCATTCAGGAAGCGATACGCGAGGCCGGTTTCGAGCCCCAGCTGCGCAACCAGCAATATGAATGGAGAGCCGTTCCCACGGCTATGGAGGAACAGGTTATAGATTACTAATATGAAAAACTTCAAGCCGGGGCTTGAAGTTTAGTGCAATAATTCATAAACATTTATATATTAGCCTTTTATACATGTTAAAGTCAGCTACAAAGTACTATTAGTCCTTGTCTAAGTATTTCCATTGATTTTTTTATAGTCCTACAAACTTTAAGTCCTGATTCTGCGTTTCTATTGCGAGACCCTTAGCAGCAATCCATGAAAAGTCCTTTTCGCAAACTAATACGTATATCGGTCGTCCTGGTTGTATTGGTGCTTCTCTTCAATTTCTTCGGATACTATTTCAACCATATTAGATCCCTTGAAAATAAAGAGCTGATAGAAGCCATCAACAGATCAGGTCGCCAGCAAACACTCAGCCAGCTTATTGCTAAAGAGTCTATTTTGCTGTTGAGTAATCCCGAAAGAAAAAAAGCGGAGATCATAAAAGACACCCTTTCGAAATCTCTGGCCTTTTTTCAGACAGAACAGGATCTTCTTCAGAAACAGGCAGGCACTACGCCCCTTCCCGTTCCTCCCCGCATTTTCGAGATCAGAATATTGTTGTCCAGCTCCCGTCAGTTCTTTACCCCGCTGATCGCTATCGGACAGGAGCTCACCCAGGCCGATTCTTCTTTGCTTGCCATCAACAAAAATCTTTACCTCCGCGATCTGCTGTATAACGAACAGAAGTACAGTTCCCTCATGAGCCAGGTCACCGGCAGGTATTCGGAAATGGTGAACGACAAGAACAGCGAGGTATCAACGGTCGACACGACAAAATTCGGATTTCTGATCGCCGCCATCATCTGTCTCATCATCCTTGTACTGGAGCCGGCCTTTAAAAAAGGCGAGACGAATTACAATGAGCTCCAGAAAGCGAAGAATGAACTGTTGAATGAAAAGAAATTTCTGGCCTCCATCCTGCAATCCCAGACCAACTATGTTATCCGGATCAACAGGAGCGGGCACTTTACCTATGCCAACCCTGCTTTTCTGAAGACCTTTGGTTATTCCCCCGAAGAGATCCACCATACGCTTTTCTATACCACGATCTTTCCAAAGGACCTGGCCCGCTGTCAGCAGATCGCTGACGAATGCTGGAATAATCCGGGCAAGGTCTTCAGCCTCGTGATCCGCAAGCCGATAGGACAGTCAAGAGAATTTTTATGGACCGAATGGGAATTCCTGGCCCTGTCGGACGAGACCGGTCATGTCAACGAGATCCAGGGCATCGGCCTCAACGTATCGGAAAAATTACAGACACAACAATCGAAGGAAGATGCCATCCGCACCTTGTCCTACGCCATGACCTATGCCAGGATGGGTTCCTGGAAGCTGGACCTTCTCTCAGGAGAAATGTCGCTGAGCAAGGAGTTCAAAGCCCTTCTCGCCATGGAAGAAGAGGATTCCGACAAGATCTCCATGGAGAACTTCCTTCATTTGTATATCGTCCCGGAAGATTTCGTCATGGTGTCCGAAGAACTTTCAAAAGCCATACAGAATAAAGAGAATACCGGCTACGAGACCTCTTTTTCCTGCCGGATCATTACCAAAGAAGGCTGGATGCGCTACCTCTCCGTAAAGGGAAAAGTAGTAGATGAGCAGCAGCAGTTTGGCATCGCACAGGATATCACTTCCCAGAAAGAGTCGGAAACGGCCCTGCTGAACAGCGAACAAAAGTTCCGCCTCCTGGCAGAGAATTCGGAAGACATCATCAGCGTACATGCCATCGACGGAACGATCTGGTATCTTTCGCCTTCCATAACGACCGTACTCGGATACGACGTGGACGAGGTGATCGGCAGGTCCTTTGCCCAGTATGTCCATCCCGATGACCGGCACAAATTCCTGCCGGCGAACGAAATGCCTTCCTTTTCGGATAATGAAAGCATCATTGTACGTTACCGCATCCTCCGCAAGGAAGGCAATTATATCTGGCTCGAGACCATTATCAAGCCGATCGTCGATGAGGAGGAGCTGGTCAAGCTCATCTGTACTTCCCGTAATATCACCGACCGGAAGATCGCGCAGGAAAAGCTGAAGAAAAAGGACCAGCTGCTGAACGCCGTAGCCCAGGCCACTCATTCCCTGCTGATCAATACGGATCTAAGCTATGCGATCAACGAATCCATCCAGACGCTGGGCAGCAAGGCCGTCGTGGACAGGGTCTATATATTCCAGAATCATTTCGACAAGGAACAGCAAAAATGGTTTACCAGCGAGACCCATGAATGGACGGAAGATAAATCCGACTTCCGCCTCGAAAATCCCGCCGTGAAAAATATCCCTTTCGAGAGTATAAAAATGATCGTTGGGCCCTTACAGAATAACCAACCCTTCCTGAGCTACAGGAGCACGGAGGAAGATCCGCAACTGAAAAATATTTACGAGCGCACCGGCGTCCTGTCCTCGCTCGCCGTTCCCATTTTTCTTAAGGACGATTTCTGGGGCTTTGTAGGGTTTGATGAAATCAAGAAAGAAAGGGAATGGTCTGAAGCCGAATTCTCGATCCTCCGCTCCTACGCCTCTTCGCTGGCGGCTGCCATCGAACGCAAACAGATAGAGCTGGAGCTGGTGCAGGCCAAAGAGTTGGCCGAATCCGCCAGCCAGGCCAAGAGCGAGTTCATGGCCAATATGAGCCATGAGCTACGTACACCCATGAACGGTATTATCGGCTTCACCGACCTCGTGCTGACCACCGAACTACAGAAATCGCAGCGCGACTATCTGCAGAACGTAAAGAAATCCGCATACGGCCTCCTGGGCATCATCAATGACATCCTCGATTTCTCAAAGATAGAGGCTGGAAAACTACTGATCGACCATACCTTATTCAAGCTCGACGAATTGATCGAAGAGACCATCGATATGCTCACGATCAAGGCCTTTGAAAAGAAATTAGAGATGCTCTACCGGGTCGACCCCGCCATCCCTTCCCAGTTCCTCGGTGATCCTGTCCGTATCCGTCAGGTCATCGTCAACCTGCTGGGCAACGCCATCAAGTTCACCGGCGAGGGAGAGATCCTGGTCTCGGTGAAAAAGACCAGCGAAAGCTGGCTCCATGATGGAAAGCCCTGTATGAATATCGCCATCGAAGTAAAAGACACCGGTATCGGCATCCGGAAAGAAAAGTTGGAAAAAATATTCGAGAGCTTTACGCAGGCCGACACCTCCACTACCCGCAAATACGGCGGCACCGGCCTGGGGCTTACCATCTCCCGCAGTCTGGCAGAGCTGATGGGCGGCCAGCTGACAGTGCATAGCGAGCCGGCAAAAGGCAGTTCCTTCATCCTGCACCTCGTGCTGGAAGTGGCAAATGAACAACCGGAGATCCTGTTCCCGCAGAAACCATTGCTGAAAAAAGTGCTGATCGTAGATGACAACACCACCAATCTGCACCTGATGCAGGAGACCTTCGGCTATTTCAATATCGCATCCGAGCTGGCTAACAGCGGCTCCGAGGCATTGGCAAAGATCAAAGAAGCCAAAAAAAGCAAAGAGCCTTTCAATCTCATTATCACCGATCATCTGATGCCCGGAATGGACGGCATCACCCTTGTAAAGGAAATAAAAAAGATCTTCCCCGGCAGTGAACAGCCGTTCATACTCATGTTGTCGTCGCTTGAAAAAAATATTTATCAGAACGAAGCGGGCAAGACCGGCATCAACAAGTTCCTTTCCAAGCCGGTGAAAATACATGAGCTGCATGCCACCCTGCTGTCTCTGTTCGAAAAAGGCATGAACAATGACCTGCTGCATCCTTCTCTGCCCAATATTGAAAAAATATCCGAACCGAGCAGCATCCTCGTGGCGGATGACGACCCGATCAATATGCTGCTCATCTCCGAGGTTTTGCGCAGGATGGGCTTCGAAGTGATCCAGGTCAGCAACGGCCGGGAAGCGCTGGAAAGGCTGCCGCATTGCGAACCGGTGATGATCTTCATGGACGTGAACATGCCCGAAATGGATGGATACACGACTACCCGGCATATCCGGCAGATGCCCGAGCCATGGCGGAATATCCCCATCATTGCCCTCACGGCAGACGCCATGAAGGGCGACAGGGAAAAATGTCTGGAAGCCGGGATGAACCATTATATCTCCAAGCCCTTTAAGCTCGAAGAGATCGATATGATGTTGAGAAGCTATACGCTGGTTGTGTGACCCACGACAGCCTCACCGGGGGCCGCAGGATCTCCGCGCCGCCGGCTGGCGAGCTTTGCCGTTCTAACCAATCACAAACCGATAGCCGATCCCTTTTATGGTAATGATCTCGAGCATTTCATCCCCCCGCAGATAGCTTCTCAGCTTGGTGATATATACATCCAGGTTGCGGCTGTTAAAAAAGGAGTCGCTGCCCCATAAAAGATTCAGGATATCCTTCCTGTCGATGACCTTATCCCTGTTCTCATACAGAAACCTCAGCAATTCATTCTCCCGGAACGATAATTTTCGCTCTGATCCGTCCAGGCTCAGCACCTGGCGCCTCAGCAGGAAATGATATTTACCAATGATCGCCGAATCCCCGGTGATCGCCGAAGGATTGCTTTCTTTGTGCCGCAGCGCATTGTGGATGCGCAGGATCAGCTCTTCCATGCTGAACGGCTTGCGGATATAATCGTTGCCCCCCATCGTGAACCCTTTTACCACATCCTCGGTCCGGACGCGTGCGGTGACAAAGAGGATCGGCATATTTTCATCGAGGGCGCGCAGCTCTTCGGCGATCTCAAATCCATCCCGGTTTGGCAGCATCACATCCAGCACGCATACATCCGGCTGCATTTTTTTAAAACAGGACAGGACCTTCGCCCCGTCGCTCTCCATCTGGACCTCGAAGCCGCGGGTCTCCAGGCTCTCCTTGACGATCTTTCCAAGGAACAGCTCATCTTCTGCGTACAGCACTTTTATTTTAGACATGCTCGCGGGGGATTTTAACGGTGAACCGGCTGCCCGCCCCTTCCTGGCTTTCCACGCTGATCTCGCCGCCCTGACGTTGCAGCACATAGGAGACATAGCTCAGGCCAAGACCATATCCTTTAACATTATGTCTGTCACCGGTAGGCACCCGGAAAAATTTCTCGAAGATCCGGTTCATATAGGCCGCGGGGATCCCCAGCCCATTATCGGTGACGGACAACAACAGTTGCCCGCGCCCGGAAGCCAGACGGATCTGGATGGCGGGATCCTGTCTGCTGTATTTTAACGCGTTGTCCAGCAGGTTGAAGATCACGCTTGTGATATGCAGCTTATCCGCCTTCAGATAAAAATCGGCGTCCTCTTCTCCATCCTGCACTTCCAGCGTCAGCCTGGCCTGGTATTTCTCGAACTGCAGGCGCATGGAGGCCATCACCTCTTCCACAAGGACCTTCAGATCAAAATGATCTTTTTTCAGCTCGATCTCCTCCCTTTCGAACAAAGATAACTTCAGCACTTTGTCCACGAGGAGGGACAGCCGTTGCAATTCATTCGAGGAGATATCCAGATATTCCTGGGTCCGTGCGGGGTCATGAAGGGCATTGAAGTTCTTCAGGGCCTCCACCGCCACGCTCAGGGTAGCGATCGGCGTTTTCAATTCATGCGTGATATTGCTGATGAAATCATTCTTCAGCAGGGTCAGCCTTCTCTGCTGCTGCCAGTTGCGGTACAGCGACAAGAAAGAAAGCAGGGTAAACCCCACCAGCACCAGGGAGAAGAGGGCCTGCGGGCCTATCCGCCGGGCTACATACCAGCCTGAATTATCAAAATGCAGTTCATACGCCATCCGCCTCCCAAGACTGGTCACGACCTTACTATCGTCCTGATCGAAATCCAGCAGCTCGGATCCCGGAAGCCCCGATCGCGGAGGATTGTTCTGGTCCCGGACCACCGGGGTCGCCTTTATCCTGAAAGGGAGATGAATGGCTTCCTTGTCCAACACCCGCAGGTAACGTGCGGAGATCTCACTGGCAGTAACCGGTTCTATCAGAGAATCGATATTCGACAGGAAATCAAAAGCGCGTGCGTCGGGGACCCTTAGCTGGATCCGATGAGCAGGGTCCGCTCCTCTGTTCGTGTCCTCATGATTCATGGTAATGACAAAGGTCTTCTGCTCGTGCAGCTTGCCCGAACTATCTTTTGTCTGCTTGTCCAGCATCACCCTCGCCAATTTGGTCATGCCCGGCCTTTCCTGAAAGCTGAAATTTATAGAAGTATCGAGGTGCAGCTTCGATGCCTCGAGCTTAAGGATCGTCTCCCGGAAGAGCAGGTTGGTCCGGATCGTAAAAAGCCTTTTCTCCTCTGCATAGCTTTTTCTCAGCCAGAATGCCTGGAAGGCCACGATCGTTCCGATCGTGAGCACCATGAGTAATATGGATATGCGCCGTTTGTACATGGATCCTTTCCGGAAATAAGATAACAAAATTAGGCTAATCGTCCGGGCCTTCTCAGGAACATTAACCTTAATTAACATTAAACCAGGGCCGGTTAACCTGCTTTGCGGAAGGGTAAAAATAGATTTGTATCCTAAACTATATAGCATGCAGAAAATTATTTTCGCAGCCCTTGCGCTGTCATCGGGACAAAACATCCACGCTCAGGCTCCCACAAAAGAAGGAAAGATCATTTACGAACGAAAGGTGAACGTCCACAGGCGCATGACCGATGAAAGTATGAAGTCCATGATCCCCGAATTTAATATATCGAAGACCGAGCTGGACTTTTCGGCTGAAGAATCTATTTATAAAAACATAAAGGAAGAAGAGGATATCCGGGACCATGCCGGCGAAGACAATAACAGGGTCATCATGAGGATTGGTGGCGGCGATGACCGGGTCTATAAAAATTATACTTCGGAAAAAATTACGGAACAGCGGGAGCTGGGCCCTAAAAAATATCTTATCGAGGACAGTCTGCCCAGACAGAGCTGGAAGTTTCAGGATGAGACAAAGACGATAAAAGGCTACGCCTGCAAGAAAGCCGTAACGCACAACCGGGAAGGCAAAGAGGTCGTTGCCTGGTATTGCGAGGATATACTGTCGCCTTCCGGCCCCGAAGGATACGGCGGATTGCCCGGCCTCATCCTTGAATTGAACAGCAATGATGCAGAGGTTGTTTTTTCCCCCCTGGATATCATCACCAAAGATTTCGACAAGAAGATAGTGAAAGCGCCTACGGAGGGCAAAAAGATCAGCCGCAAGGAGTTCCAGCAAATGCTGACGGACCAGTTCGGCGCTAATCCCAACGGCGGCCCGACCATCCGGATCATAAGGAATTAGGGGACGGCCACGGCCGCTCATTTGCGAAAGGGTAATTTCTTTACCTTTAAATATGAGAAAGATATTCCTTTATGTGATGGCCTTGTTCTACGTGCTCGCCGGCATCAATCATTTTGTGAACACGCCCAATTATCTGGATATCATGCCTCCCTACCTGCCTTTTCCGCTGGCGCTGGTATATATAAGCGGTGTCAGTGAAATAGTGATCGGCCTGCTGCTGCTGCCCGTGCTTACCCGGAAGCTGGCGGCCTGGCTCCTTATCGCCCTGCTGGTCGCCGTATTCCCCGCCAATATCCAGATGGCCCTCAACTACTGGCGTCCCAATAATCCGCATTTATGGGTAGCGATAGTAAGACTACCTGTTCAGTTCCTGCTGATCGCCTGGGCGTATGTTTACACCAGGCCCGATTATACGATAGTTCCTTTGTAAGGCCAAAGTCTGCAGCGCCGGGATCCGGGCCATTCCGGCTGGTCGCAGCCCCACCTAATTGATTACCTTGATATCCATACGCCCGGAACCGGCCCGGCCACCCATGGACTTACCGGCAAAGCGGCTGATATTGTATGTGAAGCTCAGCAGCCAATACCGGTTCAGCACCCTATAGGATACATCCTCGATATTATTCTGTCCGGTATTCCGGGCAAAGCCCGTGTTCTGCTTCAGGATATCGAATACCTGCATACGGAGTGTAGCCTTCTTGCTTTTTAAAAACTGTTTCGCCAATCCCGCATTCCAGATCAGCGGGCTGGTATTATAGCCTGCGGGAAGCCCGCTGCGATGAATATAATCGAGATCGCTCGCCATGCTGAAGCCTTTTGGAAGATACCAGTTAAGATCAGCCGTATATTCCTCCGACCAGTAGCTCTGGTTCATCAGCGGTTGCAGAGCATAACGGGCGTCGTTGTACTCCGCTCTTATCCCGGCGGTCAGATCGAAGGATTCCTTATAAACAAAGTTCAGGTCGGCTCCCTGCGCAAGGGTCCAGTCATTCCCATTATTCCTTACTCCATTCACAAGGTTGGCATTATGGTCGTACTGTATATTGCCATTCAGGTTCAGGGTACTTTTAATGGCCCGGACAGGGAATGACCAGGACAGATTCCCATTGGCCCTGTATAATCCTCCCATGTTCACGGGTCTGGATACGCGCACGCCCACCGCATCCACAGAATCGTCATTTACGATCCTGTCGTGGATCCCGGTATAGTTCAGCATGGCAAAAAAGCTGGTACGCCGGAAAGGGTCGAAGGCTATATAATTAAGTCGCAGGGAATGATAGTATTCCTGTTTCAGCGCGGGATTGCCCAGCTTGATATTCAAAGGATCGGAATTGTCCGCCACCGGCTGCAGCTGCGTTATACCGGGTTGGTTGGTATAGGTGGTATAGAACATCCTTATGTTGCTGTACCTGGAAATACTATATTGGAAATTTGCGCTGGGCAGGACATTCACAAAGGACCGGTGCAGCGCGCCCTCTTTCGTGAGGTAGCTGTAATTGTTGGCAGACGAGGCCTGTTGCAGAGTAGCGCCTCCCGTAAAATTAAGTTTGCCCTGCTGATTGCGGAATTGTATGCCCTCCCTGTGATAGGTATAGGTGTTTTTAAAGTCATTGGTCGACAGCGTATCGGGCAGATTGAATTTGCCATTGCCATCGGCATCGAAAGTCCTCTTATCCGAATGCAGATGGCCCTGATAAAAATTATAGGACAACTCCAACAGGGATCTTTTTGACAATGGCTCGGTATAGGCAAGGTTGACGCCATAGCTGTTCCCGTTTGTCGGCAGATCATAACGCTGGTTCAGGGTATCCGTGCTGACGGGGCCTCCTGTCTGGTAATATTTATTGACGGAGTACAGGCTGCCGCCTCCTTCCTGGTTGTTCAGCGCGAAAGAAAGATCAGCCGATAAGGTCCTCCCTTTTTTTGCAAAGCGGTGACGCAATAATGCTTCGTTCTTCCAGCTGTAGCCTTCCGCATGTGCAGCCGAATTGGAGAACCCATCGTTCAGCAGATCACCCGACGGCTGCGCACGCGAACTGTCGACAGCCCTTGAAAAATTATTGCTGTTCTGATAGATAAAAGAACTGTTCAGCTTTATCGAGTTAAATGAATCGATCCGGCGGTCGAGGATAAAGGCAAGCCGGTGATTCTCGTTATGTTTTCCGGCGGCGCTGGTCTGGTCCTGCGTGAAGGAATTGACCGGCAACAGATACCGGCGTTCATCTTTCTGATCGATGCGATCGTCCGTATTGTTATAAAAATAATTACCGCTGACATTAGTATGCGCGCGCCAGTCATCGTTAAAATTCAGCCCGCCTGCGCGGGTGCTGGTGATCGCATGGCTATTGTCCGTAAGACCTGTTATGGGAACACCGGAATTAAAGGGATCGGAATTGCCCTGGCCATTGCCACCCGATCCCTGCCCCGGCAAGCCTCCGGTAAATCCAAGAACATCCTGGAATGAAAAGCCTTGTTTATTTGTATTATTGACCATGGCCAGAGCAGACACCTGCCTGTTGTCGTTGAATTGATTGAGGTTGAGCCGCCCTTCGTAGCGGGTGTCATGGGGCGTCATTACACCCGCCGGTCCATTTCCAGCCGACCCGTCCGTTGTCTCGTTCAGCATCCGGGGCCCGCCTACATCGCCGCCAGCGCCTGCCGTCGCCTTTCCAAAAACCCCACGCTTCTTGTCCTTCTTTATGGTCAGGTTGATCGTTTTCTGACTGTTCCCGTCATCGAATCCCGTGTACTGGGCCTGATCCGATTTTTTATCAAAGACCTGCACCTTATCGACGGCGTCGGCCGGCAGATTTTTTGTAGCGATCTTCGGATCGTTGCCAAAGAACTCCTTTCCATCCACCACA
>DATHHO010000022.1:0-48249 GCA_035317125.1 Puia sp. | reverse complement strand
ACCATTATCCACACATTTCAGACCGTCCTCTCCGTCAGAAATGATCGAATAGCCATTCGACTGAAGGCTGCCGGCTGTAATCATAATAATTCCCCCTCCACTTCCCCCGCTGGAAGTAAAGCCAGAAGGATTATTGCAGTGACCCGTACCGCCGCCGCCGCCCATGAACACCTTATTGAGGGCATTGCCATAGGTCAGCGCATAGCCGCCAATCCCTCTGTTGTCGAAAGGCGAAGGGCCGCAATCCGTGGACTGATACCCGCCATATCCGCCCGCAGCGATATTGCTTCCGCCACCTCCTCCGGCTTTGTATTCGTTCCCACCCCCACCTCCGTTGGCAGCCGACCCTTTTCCATTGGTCATGGCAGGCTGGACAAAAGCTACTCCTTCTCCTTTACTGGCTCCTTCGAGGCTGGCTGGTGGCGGAGGATAGATATAATCATTTTGCGAGCAAACGGCAGTGCTTCTGTTGATATTAAAACCCAGCCCTTTTCTGAACCCACGGCTGGAAACATCAAGATTGCCCTGCAGTCCCAGCACACCCTGTACATTGAAGGCAAGGATACCTCCTTTCTTGCCATCCCAGGGCAGGCAGGTCAGCGGCGCCACAGTGCTGAGCGCACTGTAATAGGGAACTCTTACCAGCTGTACCCCGCCGGCAGCGATGTCGTATGCTTTTTGCAGCTGACTTTTTAATACAAGACTGTTACCATTCTTTTGCGTGATCGTATTGTATTCATAGTTGCCGACATTATTATAATTCGTTATGCTCCCGGAACTGGCTGTATTGGTAATGTCCATAGTCCCCCCCTTCATCTGTGCCAACAGCACGGTGTCGCCCGTATTGAAAGAGGTCGCATCCGCTACCTGTAGTATGTTAGCGCAGGGATCATAGCCAAGTACTTCCGTATAGGAATTGATGATCACACTATCGGCAGCGACCAGGATCTTGCAGGAATCGGCCACGAACGCCCCACAAGTCGGATTGGACTGATTCAACTGCGCTGTTCCCCCCAAGATGCCATTCCATGCTGCATTTCCCTGTTTATTTGAAAGGTCATCAAAGACATAATACGCCTGTAAGCCTGTTTGCGTGGAAGGACTCGGCAAGGACGTGTTCATATAGGCACGGATCTGGCTTTGGGTGCGGGCTACATTCCAGATACGGACTTCGTTAATATAGCCGATAAAATTTTCGTTATATAACTGAGATTGATAATACCCTATCTGTGTAGGCCAACTATTTTGCAAAAGGTTACCAGAGGCGGCAACCTGGCTCATCAGAAATCCATTCCTGTAAAACTTCAAGGTGCTTCCATCATAGACCATGGCCACATGATAGGTCTTATTGAGTTCTATGTCACACACCGGAGGCGTAATAACATAGCCATTGTTGGTAGTAGTAATTTCAGCGCTGGATGGTCTTAATAAATAATTTATGTCTACCGGATCCTTATGTTTGGATACAATATCGCCTGCATATAAAAAACCTCCGGAATAAGGGCTGGTCCTGTTGATGACAGCTTCAACAGTTATCTGATTGCCAGGTATATTCAAAATACCAATATCAACAAAAGATGGTTGAGAAGGTACGCCAAGCCAGTTAGTGCAGGTTAAGTCGTTTAGAATATTTCTTTGGGCGAATCCAAAAATTGGTAAACAGACTAAAATGACATATGTAAAAAAGAGTATAAGATGCCTTTTATTATCACCAGATAGGGAATAAGGGTTGTGAGATCTGTTTATAAAATATGCTTTTTTCGAAATTAATCAAAATAACTGGGGTTTATCATCTCATTTCTGATTTTGTTTTACAATCAGATCTTTAGCATGTGCATCCTGTATAGAAGCTTCTCCTGATTTTACATCGAACGGGGTGCTCATCTTTCTTTTTTCAATTACAAGAACACTGTCATAATAATGAAGTGAATGGGTTGTTTTTGTAAATTCATCAACTTCCAGATCCTTTGTATGCCAGGCATGCAGTTTATCAATCAAATTTTTGCTGTATTCAATAAAGGAACGTTTCTTTTTCAGACCGCCGCCAAAATACTTGAAATATGACGTATGGAGGTCTTCGCAAATATAAACGCCATCATCGGCGACATGATTGAATAAAACCTTGAATGTAGCGATTTGTTGTTTCATGGTATGACCACCATCGTCAAGCAAAAAGTCAAGCTTTGGGATTTTTTGCTTGAGGCCGTTTAGAAACCCTTCGTCTTCCTGTGAACCAATGAAAACCTTTACATTTTCGCTTTCGAATTTTTTACATTCCGGATTGATATCTACGGCATAGATCATTACATTTCCTTTGAAATAATCATTCCACATTTCAAGGGAACCACCATGGGCAATCCCAATTTCCAGCATATTGATTTTCCTTCCTTTCAAATAATTTAAATGCCGGTCATATATTTCAAAATAATGGTTCCACTTATGGATTAGCCGATGGTTTCTATTGTGAAAAAAATCTTCGAGTTGATTCATATACTGATATTAAATAATTTATTTTAATCTTAATTTTTTACTTTTTTTCAAGACGGAAACAAAAGACATTCAATTGAATATCATAGGGTATTTGCCCTTTTTGGCGACGGTAGAACGGAGTTTCATAAGAAATGGCGGCTTCTTTGATGTAAAAACGAAAACCGTTCCTGACAATAAATGTCAGCAATTCCGATAATTCATTGTTTTTCTCAAAACTTCCATGATATTCGATGAACAGGTTATTGACATAATGTAAATTCTCTTCCAGATCTTTTACTACATCGTATTCCGCTCCTTCAATATCGATTTTTAGAAAATCGATTCTTCTATCGAGAAGATCCTTTAATCGGATGGCTTTCACGTCACGGGATAAAATATTGGCATTATTGTCTATCTTACTGTTAGTCGTTCCCTCTCCCGAGAATTTTATCATCGTATTCTCCTTCCACACCGCTTCCTTGCGGAGCGTGACATCGCTCAGCCCGAACGATTCCACATTCCGAGTCAGTAACTCAAAATTACGTTCATCGGGCTCAAAGGCGACGATCTCCGCATCCGGATAAAGCTGCTTCATATAGATCACACTCAGTCCGACATTCGCGCCGCAATCGATGATATAAGGATGTCCGGGCAATTCCTGTTTGTACAGGTTGTCTATAAAGATCTCCTGCAGCCCATGTAATAGTTCCGCAGGGCTGTAGAAATAGAATTTCTTGCCAAACAACAGGTGTGTGCGCAGCTTGCCCACGGGCAAGTGCTTATAAATTTTATGGGTCAGCAAGCCGACGCCGACCTCCCGCCATGGATTATGGGACAGCTTGCTCAGCCTGCCGCCGATGCCCTTCAAGATCCTCCCAGCAAACGAGTTGTTTTCCATTTCTTTATTGCTAAAAGTCCGCAAAATACGGATTAACTGAAGTATTTATTAATTACTTTTACGCCAATATGCTTTCAATAGTTATTTGCTCTGTCAATCCCGGCTATCTGGCCGATGTGACAGAAAATATCCGCTTGACCATAGGCATTGAATTTGAACTCCTGGTATGGGATAACAGACAGGCAAAGAACGGCCTCTGCGAGGTCTACAACAGGATGGCCGGAAAAGCCCGGTTCCCCTACATCTGTTTCCTGCACGAAGATATCCTCTTTACGACAAAAGACTGGGGGCTGGCCCTGACGGAGCTTTTCAAGAGCAAACCCCGGGCCGGCGTCATAGGCATCGCAGGCGGCAAATACAAGAGCCGTACATACTCCGGCTGGTACACCGGACAAACAGACCTCGACTTCATAAACATAACGCACAGGATCGGTGGCCGCGATATTAAAATGACCCAGCCCACTACGGGCTCTCCTGGTGAACATCAGGTCGTTTGTGTAGACGGCGTGCTGATTGGTTGTACCCGGCAGGCCTGGGAAGCCGTCAGGTTCGATGAAAAAGTTTTGAAAGGGTTTCATTTCTATGATATTGATTTTTCGTTGCGGGCGGCTCAGAAATATGAGGTATGGGTTACGATGAATATCGATCTGATCCATATCACGAAGGGCGGCGACTATGGAGACAACTGGGTTAAGGAGGCCATACACTACCACAAGAACCGGAAAGGATCCCTGCCCAGATATGATGAGGCGCTGGTCAGTGAACAGCGGGTCAAAGCGGTGGAACGCAGCGTTGCCGCAAGATGGCTTGACTGGCTGAAAGTGCAGAAGATCTCCGGAAAGAATAAATGGGAGTGGCTGACCGGTCAGCAACTGTACAAATGGCCCTCTCTCTGGTATCCCATACTTAAATTTTTGCTGTACCGGCCCCTTGGTCTCCGGGCGATCCACACCCGGTCTTTAAAAAGAGCACATAAAACAACATCCTGACGACAGCATGCAGCAAAGCCCCATGATATCGATATGTATACCTGCCTATAAAAGAGCAGATCTCCTGAAAAGGCTGCTGGATTCCATTGCCATCCAGACCTGGAAGGATTTCGAGGTCATCGTCACGGATGATAGCCCGGATGATACCGTGCGCACGGTATGCAGGCATTATGAAGGGTTGTTCCCTCTGAATTATTATCTTAACGATCCGGCCCTGGGCACACCGGAGAACTGGAACGAGGCCATCCGGAACAGCAAGGGAAGATGGATCAAGATCATGCACGACGATGACTGGTTTGCCGGCAGCGAAAGCCTGGAGGCCTTTGTCCGTGCCATAAGCTCCCATCCGGAGGTAAGCTTTTTCTCCTCTGCTTACCGGAACAGTTTTCCCGATGGGCGTACAAGGAATATCCTGGTCGGCCCCTTCCGTTATCGCGCTATCCTGAAAAGACCTGCCATCCTTTTTGCGGGGAATTGTATCGGACCGCCGAGCTGCACCCTTTTCGAAAAGAAAGAAGGATTGTTCTTTGAAAACCGGTTTAAATGGCTGGTCGATATCGATTTTTATATCCGGTACCTGCAATCCGGAAATGCTTTTTGTATAAAAGAGCCGCTGATCAATATCGGGATCAGCGATACGCAGGTGACCATGGACAGCTGGAGGAACCGTTCCGTGGAGATCCCCGAGAACTTTCTTTTGCTGGAAAGGGTGGGGGTTGCGCAGCTGAAGAATCTCCGCATATTCGATTACTGGTGGCGTCTGTTCAGGAACCTGCGCATAACCGATCTGAAAGATATCCGGGATGCCGGCTTCAACGGCCCGATGCCATCCAGGATTTCGGCCATGGTCCGTTTTCAAAAAAGGATCCCCGCCGCATTGCTTACCTTCGGTCCGGTTTCAAAATTGCTGATGTTGGTTTGTTATTTTACTACACGTTTAACAAAGGATTCTGATTAGCCTGCGTCAACCCATTTTGTATGAAGACGCCGATCTTTAAATGGTTAATCTCAGGTATGTTTCTGCTGGTCGCTCCGGCCTGTGGTCTTTTTGCCCAGGAATATAGCTATGCGCATTATGATGTAAAGGATGGGCTTTCCGGGTCAAATATCTACAGCGCCGTGGAAGATAAAGAAGGCTTCATGTGGTTCGCTACGGAGACAGGCCTCAGCCGTTTCGATGGAACCCATTTCAAGAACTTCACGACCAATGACGGACTTCCCGATAACGAGATCATCAAGCTGTCTGTGGATTCAAAGAACCGGGTCTGGATCCTTCCCTTTAAAAATTCCATTGCCTATTACTGGAAGGGCAGGATCTTTAACCAGCAGAATGACTCTACGCTCCGGAAATTAAAGATCACGACCGAGATTCAATCGGTTACCGAAAATAAGTATGGGGACATCCTGCTGCAGGAAAGCCATTGCGTTCACTTTATCAATTCCCACGGTGTGGTCACGGAAATGAAGGAGTTCAATGGGTTTGGTTTTATTACGCAGGCCGTCGGGCTCAATAAAAAAGGGGAGTTCAGTCTGTCGCTGGGGACGGACTGGCAGAATAATCTGATCGATATGGACCACGATAAGATTGTTGGGTATAGCCCGGGAAGACTTATGGATTACGGGTGCTTATACCTTTATTTAAGCCATTATCTGGAGATCGACCGGGACCTGAATTTCATGTATTTCCGCCCGACGGATGCCAACGCATTCACCATCCCGCTACCCAAGGGATCCATTAATGTTTCCTACTTAAATGACAGCAGTGTAATACTCAATACATACAATGGCTCTTATTGGGTTTCGCTTGATCAGAAGAAGATAACGGATAGCTTTTTGAAAGGCACGACCGTGAACGCCGTTACCCAGGACACAGAGGGCAGTCTGTGGTTCAGTACCATGGGCAAGGGATTGTACAGGCTGGGTTCCTCGAGGTTCGTCAATTACTTTTTCAGAATGAACAACAATGACCTGCCGGTCTTTGCCATAAAAAAAATAGATTCGATGCTTTATGTAGGCACCGATCATTTCTATTTGTGGACGATGGACCAGGAAAAGGCGCATGTCCGGAAAACCTTGCTTTATGACGGGATGACCAGGGGCAGGATAACGGCTGCCCTCAGCCTTTCGCGGCGGACCATGGTCGTCGGAACGGATTTCGGACTTTACCTCCTGGAAGATGGAAGAAAAAAAGCCACCTACCAGACCCTGGCGACCAAATCGGTCAGTGTAAAAGACGACAGCACGTTGCTGGTCTGCTCCAACGCCAATGCTACGCTTATACGGTCAGGTAGCTTGAAGCCCGTGGACACGATCCTGAACGTCCGGTCGACCTGCGGATATACAAAGAACGGCCTGTATTTTATCGGCACCCTCGAAGGATTGTATCTGATCGATGAAAATAAACGGAACGGTCATCGGGGGGAACATAATATGATACTCAGGACCCGGATTACGGATATAAAAGGGTCGGCCGATGGAACGGTCTGGGTCGCGACGGATGGGGCAGGGCTCGTCGGATATAAGGACGGCAAGGTTATCGCTATGATCACGGAGAGAGACGGACTGACCAGCAACATCTGCCGGACTATTTTTATATCGGATAAGGATATCTGGGTAGGCACGGATAAAGGGTTGAACAAGATCAGCCCAGCCACCGGCCATTACAAGATCGTTTCTTTTACCAACAAAGATGGGCTTACCTCGGATATTGTGAATGCCGTCTGTGTGGAGGGAAAAGATGTTTTTGTCGGAACCTCCGATGGGCTGACACAGTTTAATGAGAACGGCATATCAAAAAGATCTGAATGCAATCTCCGGATCACGGGGATCGGCATTTCGGAAAAGGAATGGCCGTTTGACACCTCCGGCTTTACCCTGCCACATGCTTATGGCAATATAAAATTCGATTTTGTAGGCATATCCTACAAATCTGCCGGCAGCATAGATTACCAGTACAGGCTCAAAGGGCTCGACGATGAGACCAGGTCCACCAGCGAGAATTCCCTGAACTATCCTTCCCTTCCTTCAGGGGCCTACGAACTTCAATTGCAGGCGATAAATAAATTCGGGGTCCGGAGCGCGGCGATGAATATAAAATTCACTGTGGACAAATTATTATGGGAAAGGATCTGGTTCAGGGCGCTCATCCTGCTGACACTGGCTGCGCTAATCCGGTTGCTTTTTAATTCCCGCGTCAGGGCGATCCGTAAAAAAGAAGTGGAAAAGACAAATACCATCACCAGAATGGCGGAATTGGAGCAGATGGCGCTGAGGTCCCAGATGAACCCTCATTTCATATTTAATTGTATGAATTCGATCCAGGAGTTCGTCATAGACAAGGATGTCCTCGGCGCAAATGAGTTTATCACAAAGTTCTCCAACCTCATCAGACAAACGCTGGACATCTCTACCAGACCCGTTATAAGTCTCCATGAAGAGATCAACTATATCTCCACGTATATAGAATTGGAAAATAAACGCTTTGGAAATAAATTTGTCGCCACGATCACCACATCGGAGGACATCGACAGACAGAATTTTCATATCCCCCCGATGATCCTCCAACCCTATATCGAGAATGCCATCCGGCACGGCATCGGTCACCGGCAGGATAAAAATGGTCATATCGTGATTGGGATGGAGTGCCGCGACGGCCGGTTTATATGTGTCATCGGGGATAATGGCATTGGCAGGCGTCAGGCTTACCAGTATAAGAGCAATAATGCTATAAACTATCAATCCATGGGGATGACACTCGTAGCCAGGCGGATAGAGATGCTGAACAAAACGAACAACTCTCCGATCTTTATCGAGATAACGGATCTGGAGGATGGGGAAGGAAAGCCGGCGGGCACAAAAGTCACCCTGAACTTCCCTTTGGACCAGGTCACAAAATAGACCTTAAAAAACCTTTCTTATGATCAATTGCATAATTATCGACGATGAACCCGGTAATATCCGGGTACTGAAAAAATTGCTGCATGAATTTTGTCCCGAAACCAATGTCTCCGGGGAGGCCTCCGATGCAGAGCAGGGAGAAAAGATCATCCTGAAAATGCAGCCTGATCTCGTATTCCTCGATATCGAAATGCCATATGGCAATGCCTTTGGCCTGTTGGATCGCCTTATGCCCGTAAACTTCGAGGTCATCTTCGTTACCGCATTCAACGATTATATGCTCAAGGCTTTTAAATACAGCGCCCTCGATTACCTGCTGAAACCTGTGAATATCGAGGAATTACGCGCGGCTGTACAAAAGGCTTCCGAACGGAAAAGGCTCCGGAATACCAACCAGCAATTGAGCAACCTGCTGGACAACCTGAAACCTCCCGAGCCCGGCGCCTTCAAGCTGGCTGTGCCAAACACGGAAGGGCTGGCCTTTATCCCGATCGATACGATCACCCGTTGCGAGGCCAGCGGAGGGTACACGACCTTTTATCTGAAGAACGGAGAAAAAATCCTCTCGGCAAAAAATATCAAGGAATATGAAGATATACTCCCATCCTCGATCTTTCTCCGGGTGCATAATTCCCATATCATAAACCTGACCTGTATAAAAAAATATCATAAAGGGAGAGGCGGATTTATAGAGATGGATGACCAGGCCCTCATCGAAGTCGCCTCCCGCCGCAAGAACGAGTTCCTCGGCCGCTTCCGGTTTTAAAAGTGCCTTATGAAATAAAGCAGCTCCATCGGATAAGCAGGTCTACCCTAAAGCAGCCTCATCGGATGAGCAGAACTACCCTAAAAGAAGCTTCCTGTATTCAGCACAAAAAGCCTCCCCACCAAACTTTTCGATGGCGATCTCCCTGCCGCGCTTGCCCATCGCGACTCTCAGCGCCTGATCAGCGGCAAGCGAACGCAGCAATTCCACTCCCTCATCGACGATCTGGCCCTCTTCCGTAGCATAGATCAGCAACCCGTTCTCGCCGTGCCTGATATAATCGGGGATCCCGTTAACAGCCGTCGACAGCACCGTCTTCCCATACGCCATCATATACATCACCACCAGCGGCAGGCCTTCATAAGCCGACGTGAGGATGAGGGTATCTGAATGCCGGTAGATCCGCTGCATCAGCGCTTCATCGTTTACATTACCATAGAACTGACAGAATGGAAGATCCGAAGGATCGATAATGGCCGTGACATCCCCGACAAAAGAAAAATGAACAGGCAGCTTCATCGCATGCATCTTTGCGGCAATGGCAGCGATCAGATGCACTCTTTTCTGAGGGGCCCCTCTTCCGATATACACGACCTCCAGTTTCTCGTTGCGTATTTCCTCGTATTCCGGGATGTCGATCTTGTTCTCGATAAAGCGGAGCCGCTCATAATATTTATCTTCAACCCCTTCCGTTTTGTACTGGGCAAGGATGGTTTCTTTTAGTTTCATGGTGCTGCAGATCCGCAGCGTGATCCGGTCGATCAGGCCGATCGAATAATGCAGCCAGGTATCGAGGTGGCAGAGCTCGATCCGGGGAATGCTCTTTTTAAGATGCGGGATCACTTTATAAAAAAAAAGAGATTCTCCCCCAAAAACAACCGGGTTCTCCGATGCATCGATCCAGGACGCCAACACCCCCCGGTAAAAAAAGTTGACAAAATGATAGAGCTTATTATCCACCTTACGGTGCAGGTCGAGAACACGCACCCCTTCCATGACAAAGAGGGCCGCAAAGCCACTGTTTTTAGGTTTCTTCGAAAAGATCACCAACGGCTTGCTGTCCGCTATGCAGCCCAGGACGTCCAGGTTTACCTTTGTGGCTCCCCCGATATCCGTAGATGGAAAAAATAAGAAAGCGGAATGGCGCGTGGCCAGTGGGAATAGCCTGCCATAGAGCCTGCCCAGCAGGACGAACGGGAACATCGCGATAAGTTCCAGCCTTGTTTTCAGGACTGCTTTCCGGTAGCTCATTTTTTCGGGTAATACTTTTCTAACAGTTGCGGTAAATAATTTTCGCCGAATCCGATCTTCAGCTGCCTGCAGATCGGAAGGGTTTCTGAAATATCGATCCGGAAGGGCTGCCCTCTTTCCTTTTCCGAAAAGATCGCTTTTTTGCCGGTATGCGCTTCGATGCAGGCTACAAGATAAGGCACTGGGTAATTTTTATCGTTGGCGATATTGATGACCTGGTTCGTGAACAGCTCATTCTTCAGGATATGATCGGCGATCCGGTAGACGTCTTCCGCATCGATAATATTCCGCTCCGAATATTTCCAGAGCTCAAAAGCGTGCCCGCCGACGATCTTTGCGTACAGATAATTCAGAATGGTAGCCGGATTGCCATTCGCGCCAGCCAGCTGCGACAGCCTGAAGATATGGAACGCTGGCGCATGCGCCCTGACCAAGGCTTCCATCTTGAGCTTATGCCGTATATAGGGCGTCTCTTTCAGATCGGGGTCTTCCACGCTGCTCGTACTGAAATAAACGGTCTTTTTCGATGGGTTATTGGTTATAGACTCCAGCAGCAGATCATGTTCACGCTGCAGATCGGAAGGAGTACAGGATTTCGAATCGGATACTCCGGATGCGAAAATGAGGAATTCATCAGCCGTTTCATATTGTTTAAACACCCTGCCGACAAGGCCCGTCCCTTTTACCATGGAGCTGCATATGATTTTTCGTGATTCAAAATAGACCGATTTTAAACGGCAAAGATAATCAGTAGGGTAAAACTACCTATTTTTGAAATCAAATACCCGATATGAATGATTCCTTCCACTATGGAACAGAGCGTCTCACCATTTCAAAGACCTTAGCCCTGGCCGATGGATCGATAAAAGGAAGCCTTTCCGCGGAGGCGGTCAAAAAAATAAAAGCCAGCCAGCAGCATGTCGAAAATATCGTAGCGCAAAATACCACCGTTTATGGGATCAACACTGGTTTTGGCATTCTCGCCAACACCCGGATCTCCGAGGCGGATACCCTCACCCTCCAGCATAAGATCCTGCAAAGCCATAGCGTCGGGGTTGGAGAACCCGTTCCGCAATCCATCGCAAAGATCATGATGATCACCAAAGTGCATGCCCTGGCGCAGGGCTTTTCCGGCGTCCGGCTCGAAACCCTCGAACGCATTTGCTGGCATATCGGACAGAACGTGATCCCCGTGGTGCCTGAAAAAGGTTCCGTGGGTGCATCCGGCGATCTTGCGCCCCTGGCCCATCTGTTCCTCCCCCTGGTTGGGCTGGGCGAGGTATTTTATCAGGGCGTGCGATATCGTACCCAGGATCTCCTGAAGAAGCTGGGCATGGAACCCATCCGGCTGGGCCCGAAGGAAGGGCTGGCTCTGATCAATGGCACCCAGTTCATTCTTTCCTACGCGGTGACGGCGGTGTACCGGATGCACAACTGCCTCGAAGCGGCCGACATATTAGGGGCCATGAGCCTCGAAGCGCTGACCGGCACCAAGGCGCCCTTCGACGAACGCCTGCACGAACTCCGGCCATTTGCCGGCAACAGATTGGTCGCTCAACGGCTGCGGCGCCTGCTCCATGACAGCGCGATCATGCAGAGCCATGTGGACTGCGGCCGGGTCCAGGACCCATATTCGCTGCGCTGTATGCCACAGGTGCATGGCGCATCCCGCAACGCCTGGCTGCACCTGCGCGAGCTGACCGAGACAGAGCTGAATTCCGTTACGGACAACCCGATCATACTGGGAGCAGACGACACCATCAGCGGTGGTAATTTTCACGGCCAGCCGCTGGCCCTGCCGCTGGATTATGCCTGCTTCGCCGCAGCCGAGATCGGAAATATCTCCGACCGGCGCTGTTACCTGCTGCTGGAAGGCAAATGGGGACTGCCCCTGCTGCTCATGAGCAATGTCGGGCTGAACAGCGGTTTCATGATCCCACAGTACACGACGGCAGCCTTGGTCACAGAAAATAAAACGCTTTGTTTCCCCGCCAGCGCCGACAGCATTCCTACCTCCCTCGGCCAGGAAGATCATGTCAGCATGGGCAGCATCAGCGGCAGAAAGCTCAACCAGGTGATCGATAACCTCGAATATATCCAGGCCATCGAGATGATGAGCGCCTGCCAGGCCATCGAATTCAGAAGACCGCTCAAAAGCAGCGGCATCCTCGAGGCGGCCCACGATTATGTCAGGAATTTTGTGGAATTTGCCAGCGAGGACAGGATCTTTGCGGACGATATCAACAAGCTCAGGTCGATCATCCGGGACCATTCCTTTACCGCGCACTGCAACGGCTTTGCGCTTAGTAAAGGCATCGACCTGAACGAAGGCTTCGCCGCATTCACGATCTGATCACCGCATAGTCATCGGGCTATTTCTCAATTTTGCACCCGGTTAAAAAATATTTATATGAGTACCACTATCTACAAACGCTATGACCCCATAAAATACAAGACCCCGCATGGTACTCAGCTCAGCTGCAAAGGCTGGGTCCAGGAGGCCGCGCTGAGAATGCTCCTGAACAATCTCGATCCCGAAGTCGCCGAACGGCCCGATGACCTCATCGTTTATGGAGGTCGTGGCAAGGCCGCCCGCAGCTTCGAGGCGCTCGATCTGATCATAAAAGCGCTGAAAGACCTCGAAGAAGACGAAACCCTGCTGATCCAGAGCGGAAAGCCGGTGGGCATCCTGCAGACGAACAAGGACTGCCCAAGGGTGCTGATCTCCAATTCACAGCTGGTGCCCAGATGGGCGGACTGGAAGCATTTCGATGAGCTGGAGAAGAAGGGACTGATCATGTATGGCCAGATGACCGCCGGCTCCTGGATCTATATCGGGTCGCAGGGGATCGTGCAGGGTACTTATGAGACCTATGCCGCCGCCGCGGCCAAACATTTCGGTGGCTCGCTGAAAGGAACGCTCAACGTCACAGCCGGTCTCGGGGGCATGGGCGGTGCACAGCCGCTGGCCATCACCATGAACGGAGGAGTGGCCCTCATCGCGGAAGTGGAGGAATGGCGCATTGACAAACGCCTGGAGACAAGGTATCTGGACAAGAAGGTCCTGGACATGGACGAAGCCATCGATCTGGCCCTCGAAGCCAGGAAAAAAGGGGAGGCGCTTTCCATCGGAGTGCTCTGCAACGCCGTTCACTTACTCCAACGCATGACCGAAAGAGGCTGTATCCCCGACACGCTCACCGATCAGACCTCCGCACACGATCCGATCACGGGCTACTGGCCCCATGAGATCTCTTATGAACAGGCAAAGGTCCTCCGCGACCAAAACCCGGATCAATACGTCGAATACGCCTACAACTCCATGCGCCGGCATGTGGAACTGATGCTGGAACTGCAGACCCGCGGGGCTATTACCTTCGATTATGGGAACAATATCCGCGCAAGGGCTTTGGAGAAGGGGCTGAAGAACGCTTTCGGTTTCCCTGGCTTCGTGCCCGCCTATATCCGGCCGCTCTTCTGCGAAGGCAAAGGACCGTTCCGCTGGGCGGCGCTCAGTGGCGATCCAAAGGACATCGCCGTTACGGATGAGGTGGTCGCCGGCCTGTTCCCTCAGAATGCATCTCTCCAGCGCTGGCTGAAACTGGCAAAAGAAAAAATCGCCTTTCAGGGACTGCCGGCACGTATCTGCTGGCTGGGTCAGGGCGAGAGGGAGGCCGCCGGCCTGGCCTTCAACGAGCTGGTCAGGACGGGCAAAGTATCGGCGCCGATCGTCATCGGCAGAGATCATCTGGATACGGGCTCGGTAGCTTCCCCCAACAGAGAGACCGAAGCCATGCTGGATGGCAGCGATGCCATTGCCGACTGGCCAATACTGAATGCACTGGTAAACACCGCGGGCGGAGCCAGCTGGGTCAGCCTGCACCATGGTGGCGGGGTAGGCATGGGATACAGCATCCACGCAGGCATGGTGATCGTTGCCGATGGGACGCCGGAGGCGGCGGCACGTCTCGGCCGGGTATTGCGGAACGACCCGGGTACGGGTGTGATCCGGCACGCGGATGCAGGCTACGATATCGCAAAAGATACTTCCCGGCTCCATGGACTGGACCTCGGGGAGCGGTTAAAGGGATAAAATACTTCTTCTTTTACCAATTATTTCCTTATCTTTACCCCGTGATCCTGAATTTCACAGCATACCGTATATGCGCGTTTCAAATTTTTACTCTTCCTACCAGTAATTTTTAACCGTCTTTACTTCATTGCTTTTTAATCGGATCAAGGTATTTTTATTTTTTATTTTTTTTAATTTTTGTTTTATGAACATTTATGTTTCTAATCTGAGTTTTCACACAACTGATGAAGACCTGAAAAGTATGTTTGGAAAATTTGGCGAAGTAAGCTCCGCTAAAATTATTATGGACAAAGTGTCCGGCAGGTCACGTGGTTTTGGCTTTGTAGAGATGTCATCAGAAAATGAAGGCAAAGAAGCAATGGAAGCTCTCAACAACAAAGAGATCGAAGGAAGAGCTATCAATGTATCTATCGCCAGGGAAAAAGAAGAACGCGGTGGTAGCGGCGGCGGTGGATATCGCGGCGGCAGCGGCGGCAGTGGCGGTGGTGGTGGTTATAATCGCGGCGGCAACAGCGGCGGCGGTGGTAACAGAAGGTGGTAATCACATCCTGTATATAACTTATAAAAGAGCCCTTTTCAGGGCTCTTTTTATTTGAAATAATCGGCCCGATAATCGTCCCGCTCCTTCCCGGTACTTCTCCAATAGTTGGCCCCATTGTTGAAATAGGCAACAAGGGTATTTCCCCGAATGCAAATACTGGAAAATGGGTCGACTCATTATAATTTCGAACAGACTGCCTTTTTCACTGGATCGTGAAGGCGATAAGATAAATATCCGTCAGAGTTCCGGAGGACTGGTCTCCGCGATCAAAAGCTATTTCGAGAATAATACCACTAAAAAAGCGGAGATCACGGGAGAGCTGTGGATGGGTGTGGCGGATTTTCCCCAGGAGGATTGGGACCAGGCGGTCGCCTCCCGGGCAGGCAGCCAGGAAATTGACGTATTGCCGCTTTTTGTCGATAAAGAACTCTACGACAATTATTACAACGGCTTTTCCAATTCTATACTATGGCCTTTATTCCATTACTTTTCTTCACTGGCCAACTATGAGACCCAATATTTCGACGCCTATACCCGGGTCAACCAGTTGTTTGCCGATAAACTGCTGCCCCTCCTCAAGCCGGATGATATCGTATGGGTACACGATTATCAGCTGATGCTGCTGCCGAGGATGCTGCGGGAAAAAAACTCCACCATCAGCATCGGGTTCTTCCTGCACATTCCCTTTCCTTCCTATGAAATATTCCGGCTCATACCCACGGAATGGAAGAAAACACTCCTGCATGGCGTGATGGGCGCCGACCTTATTGGCTTCCATACGTACGACTACGTGCAACATTTCCTTCAGACAGTGAAGATGTTGCTGGGCACCGAAAACAATTTCCACAACCTTCAGTATAAAGACCGTCTCGTCCGCATCGATCTGTTCCCCATCGGGATCGACTATAAGAAATTTCATGACGCGGCAAATGACCACGCGATCCTTGAATTGCGGAGAAGCATCAAAAGCAATTTTGAAGAAAAAAAGATCATCTTTTCCGTCGACCGCATGGACTATTCCAAAGGACTGATGCATCGTCTCAATGGCTTCGAATTCTTCCTGGACCATTACCCCGAATGGCGCGAAAAAGTGGTCTTCATACTCAATATCGTCCCCTCACGGGAGGAGATACCCGCTTACAACGAACGAAAAAAAATGATCGAAGAAAAGATCGGCACGGTGAACGGCCGCTTCTCCACCATCAGCTGGCAACCGGTCATCTACCGGTACAACCATCTCCCTTTTAATGAGCTGGTAGCCCTGTACCAGGCCGCAGATGTGGCCCTTATCACCCCGCTGAGAGACGGGATGAACCTTGTGGCCAAGGAATATGTCGCCAGCTGCGCTTCCGGCAGAGGTGTGCTGATCCTCAGTGAGCTGGCCGGTGCCGCCGCCGAGCTGAGCGAAGCCATTCTGGTGAACCCGACCGATGTTGCCGACGTGGCCTCGTCCATCACCCGCGCCCTGGCCATGCCTCTCTCTGAGCAACGCAACAGGATCTCCCTCATGCAACGGCGCCTCCAGGACTATGACGTGGTGAAGTGGGTAAATGATTTTCTCGACCAGCTTGCGATCGTAAAACAGGAGCAGCTGAAGCAGCAGGTGAAATTCCTCGACGACCGCGCCGTCCGGGACATCCGCCGGCATTACCAGAATGCGAGCAACCGCTGCTTTTTATTGGATTACGATGGCACCCTCGTACCGTTCACCCGGCTACCTTCGGAGGCAGCGCCGGACAATGGGGTCAAAGAATTGCTGAAGCGGCTGTCGGCCGATCCAAAGAACCATATCGTCGTGATCAGCGGCAGAGACACGGCTTCGCTGGAACGATGGCTCGGGACGCTGCCCATATCCCTCGTGGCCGAGCACGGGGCCAGCTTTAAAATGAGGAACACGCCCTGGCAGCAGCTCGTATCCGTCTCCGATCTCTGGAAGGAGGAGATCCGCAGGGTCATGCAATTGTTTGTTACCCGCTGCGCCGGATCGTTTATAGAAGAAAAATCGAATACCATCGCATGGCATTACCGGAATACCCAGTCAGGGCTCGGCTTTTCCCGGTCAAGGGAATTGCTCAACACCCTGTCCCAACTCATACAGAATACTGCGCTGCAGGTCGTTGATGGAAATAAGGTGGTGGAAATAAGGTTGACGGGATTCGATAAGGGCGCCACCGCGCTGAAGATCATCAAAGAAATGGATCCCGATTTTGTCCTCTGCATGGGTGACGATACTACGGATGAAGATATGTTCAAGGCGTTACAGGGCGAGGCCTATACGATCAAGGTTTCCAACGGCTCCTCAGCGGCACAGTACACCATCCTCTCCCAGCAACAGGTATTACCCTTTCTGGACCTCCTGACCACCCCTTCCAATTTAACCGAAAAAGAATATGCAGGCTCCTGAAAACATACAACCCCGGGACGGCAGGCTACAACCGGATAACGGCCAGCGCCAGAACATCCCGCAAACCCCGGAGACCAGACAGTCCCCGGATCATACCCTGTCCCAGGACAGCAGGGAGGTCCAGCAAGACATGAAGGCCCAGAGCAACGCGGAAGGAGCGACTGGCGCACTGCCCCGTGGCGACCTGCATCCTCCGAAAAATCTCCCGCCCCATAAATATAAAATGGGTATCATCGGGAACTGCTCCTACCTCGCCTATATAGATACCATGGCGGATGTAAAGTGGATGTGCCTTCCCCGTTTCGACAGCAGCTTCCTTTTCGGCTCCCTGCTGGATGAGGAGATGGGCGGTCATTTCTATATCCGTCCCACGGCAGAGGATTGCAGCTCCCGACAATATTATATACCAAATACCAATGTGCTGTGTACAGAATTCACCTGCCCCGATGGCCGGTTCATCGTAAAAGACTGTGCCCCGCGCATGCGCATCCACGAGAGACAGTTCCGTCCCCTCATGCTGGTCCGGAAGATCGAGCTGCTGGAAGGGGAGCCCGCCATCCGCATCTGCTGCCAGCCCCGGGGCGATTATGGCAATCTGGTGCCCGAATCGGTCATGGCGAGTAATCATATCCGATATCTCAACCTCGATCAGCAGGTAAGGCTGACTACGGACGTTCCTCTGACGTATATCCGCAAGGAGCAATCCTTTGTCCTCGACCAGGACCGTTATCTGGTACTGACCTACGGTGAACCGCTTGAGGCGCCCCTCCGGGAGACCGCCGAAGAGTTCATCAGCAAGACAGTGGAGGACTGGCAGTCCTGGATCAAAAGCTCTTATCTGCCCGATATTTATCAGGAAGAGGTCATCCGGTCCGCCCTGGTGCTGAAGCTCCACCAATACGAGGACACCGGCGGCATAATCGCCTCGGGGTCTACCAGCCTTCCGGAATTCCACGACAGCACCCGCAACTGGGACTACCGCTATTGCTGGTTCCGGGACGCGCATTATACTCTCAGGGCTTTTAACCAGATCGGTCACTTCGAAGAACTGGAAAAATATTTTGATTTTATCTACAACATCCTCCACAACTCGGATAATTTCCTGCAGCCGCTTTATTCCATTTCGGGGGATAAGAAATTGTTCGAGTCCACCCTCGAACTGGATGGATATATGGGGAACAAGCCTGTCCGCATCGGTAACAAGGCCTATATCCAGTCCCAGCATGATGTTTACGGACAGGTATTGGTCAGCCTCCTGCCGCTGTACACGGACAAACGGCTTATCTTCAAGAAAAAGAACAGCTATAAGAAGATCGTGCCCTGGCTGCTCAACCAGATCGAAAGGACCCTGTCCATTCCCGATTCCGGTCTCTGGGAGTTCCGCAAAGAAGTACAGGTGCATACCTATACGCTTTTGTTTCATTGGGCGGGCGCCAAAGCGGCTTATAAGATCGGCGCGTTGTTCGGCGACCATTCCCTCATGGAAAAGGCTTTACAACTGGCCGCCGCTGCCGACAAGCTCATGGACCAGGCCTATGATCCGGTAAGAAAGCTCTACACCCAGGCCATCGGGTCGGCTAACCTCGATGCCAGCACGCTGACCATGATCACCATGGACTACCTTTCTCATGATTCCGAAAAGGCCCGGGCGCATATCGCCGCGCTGGAAAAGGAGCTGCTGGCCGACAAGGGCCTGTTCTACCGCTATAAACATTACGACGACTTCGGTTTCCCCGAAAGCACCTTCCTCGTTTGCGCCTTCTGGTATGTGGACGCGCTGGCCTGCGTGGGACGGACGGATGACGCCATGCGCAACCTGGAACAGCTCCTTACCTATAGCAACCACCTCGGCATCTTCAGCGAGGACGCCACACCCGACGGCTCTCAGTGGGGTAATTTCCCACAGACCTACAGTCATGTCGGTCTGATCAACGCCGTCTGCCGGATCTCAAGAAAACTCGACCGTGCAGATTTTCTATGAATTAACGCTGGCTTTTCCGCTCAGGATCCATTTCCCGGCGGAATCCTCGCTTTGCAGATTAAAAGAAATATTTATCTTGGGGCATGTCTTCAATGCTGATCGTCAATATAAAGCAGCTCGTCAGTACCCGTGAATCCTCCACGCTGCTGCGCGGCCCCGCCCTCGCGGTCCTGCCCTGCATCGACAATGCCTGGCTCCTTACCGAGGACGACGAAATAGCGGCTTACGGCCCCATGTCTGACATCCCGGATGAACTCCGCAAACGGCTCCCCGTGAATCCCGGCATCACAGCAACCAATCCGACAGCCCCGGCTTCGTTCACACATACGATCGGCCTGACGGATACCCCGCACTCTACCATCGACGCCACCGGCCAGCTTGTGCTCCCCGCCTGGTGCGACAGTCATACCCATCTCGTTTTCGCCGGCAGCAGGGAAGGAGAGTTCGTGGACAAGATCAAAGGGCTGAGCTATGCCGAGATCAACGCGAGGGGAGGGGGCATCCTGAATTCGGCGGAGAAGCTGAGCAACACTTCAGAAAACGAGCTGTTCATCACGGCCTGGAAAAGACTGGAAGAGCTGAGCCTGCTGGGAACAGGGGCCTTCGAGATCAAGAGCGGCTATGGACTGAGCGTTGAAGGCGAGCTGAAAATGCTGCGGGTCATAAAAAAGCTGAAAGAAAGATCAACCCTGAGCATAAAGGCCAGCTTCCTGGCTGCACATACTTATCCACCCGCATTCAGAGAAGACCATCAGGGATACATCGACCTGATCATAAACGAAATGCTGCCCGTCATCGCCAGAGAAGGGCTGGCCGATTATATCGACGCCTTCTGTGAAAAAGGATTTTTCAGTCCCGCAGAGACGGAGATGATCTGCCGGGCGGGAATGGCCCATGGTCTCCGGCCAAAGATCCATGCCAATCAGCTCGGGTTATCCGGCGGGGTACAGACCGGCGTAAGACTGGGCGCATTATCCGTAGACCATCTTGAAGCGATGGACGGGGAAGCGATCGCCGTACTGAAAGATTCCGATACCATCGGGACCTTGCTGCCCACCGCCGCTTTTTTCCTTCGCATGCCTTTTCAGCCGGCCAGACAGCTGATCGACGCGGGCTGCGCCATCGCGCTGGCCTCGGACTTCAATCCAGGGTCTTCCCCCAGCGGGAACATGAACCTTGTGGTTTCCATGAGCTGTATCCAGATGAAGATGCTGCCCGAAGAGGCGATCAACGCGGCTACGCTCAACGGGGCTTTTGCGATGGGCCTGGGCGATAAACTGGGGAGCATCACGACGGGGAAAAAAGCAAACTTAATTTTTACACGGCCTGTGCCTTCATTGGCTTATCTTCCCTATGCCTTCGGATCGGACCTGATCGACAGGGTGATGATAGCCGGAAAATTTATTTAGCCGCGGGCTTCCGGGGCCTCGCACGCGACCCCTGGCCTACGGAGAAGCCGGAGAAATAACAGACCAGAAAAAATATCCTATGTTCGGACGGAAAAAAAGAAACAAAACGGATTTCATAGAGACGGTAACAGCCAGCCGCAATATACTATCTGTTACAGACAGCCGCCAGGGGCTCGACTTCCTGGTGTCCTTCTTTTCTGCGGTGAGGCCCTCGTCGGCTCCTGGAAAAAAAGATGCGGCGAAGAACCTGCTGAATATCACGGCCTCCCTGCACCAGCACCCCGTTCTGCTGACCAACCTCCGGCACGCCTTATTTTCTCAATTGATCCGGACCGATCTTACCGCCACACTTACCGAGAGCGGCATTCCGCTCGCACGCGGGTTCTGGCAGGAATTCTTCGGACGGCTGCGGCACAAGCTGCTGCCACCCCTGCAGAATGAAAATGATTTCCTCTATGTGCTGAACCGCGTTTTCTTCCGCAGCAGCGACTACCAGTGGGTGGAGACCGTCCCCAGGGAAAACTGGATCCTTTTCTTCGAAAGCATCGGCCTCTCCCTGCATATCGATGACACAAGGCTGCTGACCCAGCTCCTCCAGTCCCTGAAGGTTCTGGCCTTCCAGGTTTCGCAGCTGGGACTGGAAAAAGAGGTCTGGACCTATATCTCGCCCGAGCAGCAGGAAGACAATCCCTTCCTCCAGCAGAATTATCTGATCCACGAGCTGGAACACCTGCTCCTCCAGGCTTCCGCCCAACCGGTCATTCCCGCATCTCGACCAGTACCCGCCGGATACCAGCAGCCCGCCGAAGCCGCTCCTGGCTCCGGCCCCATCCAGCCCGCCGCTCTCCCCGCGACCGCCATGCCGGCCACCGCCCCAAGGGTAGCCGACCTGTCCACCAGGATCAACGACGCGCTGGCTCACTGCTACGCCTGCATCGATTCCATCCGCGAGCAATATTCCGCAAAGGGGGCCAGCCTCCACCAGACCTATATCCTCATCATCCTGGCCAACCGTCTCGACCGGATCTCGATCCTGATCGACATCCTCGATAACGATCAGCACTTTCCAAAGGGAACCACGGGTTCCCTGGCCGAAGGCCCATCATCAGACGTCGCGCGCAGAAGGGCCAAATTTTCGCAGAGCCCTTCTACGCAAGACACGGGTAAGTTCGCCGACTTTTTCAGGATGCTGGTCCGCAACGAGAACAGAAAGAACAGTATCCGGGAATTCATGTCCCAGAACCTCGGCTATCTCGCCTACCAGATCGCCGAGCACAAAGGATCGAAAGGAAATAAATACATCACCTCCACATGGGCGGAATACCGCAGCATGCTGAAGAGCGCCATGAGCGGTGGCGCGTGGGTGGTCCTGGTCGTCTTTATAAAAAACTTGCTCACCAGGCTGGAAATGCCGCTCTTCTGGCATGGGTTTGCCTACAGCGTAAATTACAGCGTTGGCTTCCTCATCATCGAAGAGACACATGCCACGCTCGCGACCAAACAGCCAGCTTTTACGGCCAGCGCCGTAGCCGGCTCCCTCGATACCCGCAAGAATGCGCATGAGCCCAACCTGTACAATCTGGCCGTCACCGTTGCCAAGATCTCCCGCAGCCAGATCGCCTCTTTCGCCGGCAACCTCATCGTCGTCTTCCCCGGAGCATGGCTGGTCGCCTGGGGCTATGATAAAATTATCGGCTCCAAAATGCTGGCCGGGGAGGCCGCCACGAAGATGCTGAGGGATCAGCACCCCTGGCACAGCCTTTCCCTGCTCTATGCCTGTAATGCGGGCTTCTTCCTTTTTCTCAGCGGCATCATCGCCGGGTACGTTCAGAATAAGGTCCATTTCGGCCATATCTCGCAGCGGCTCCAGACCCATCCCATCCTCCGGCTGTCCCTTCCTGCTTCAAAGCTTCAGCGGCTGGGCGACTACGTGGACAAGCACGCCGGATCGATCATCGGCAACATTGCGCTGGGCTTCTTTCTTGGAATGGCCGGCTTCATCGGTGAAATATTCGGGATCCATTTCGATGTCAGGCATATCACCATCTCTTCGGGCAACACGGCTATCGCGGCCTATGGCCTTGGCTTGCAAAATATCCCCCGCTGGTACCTGCTTCAGGTCATGCTGGGTGTGCTGGGCATCGGCTTCTTCAACTTTTTCGTCAGCTTCTCCCTGGCCTTTTTCGTGGCCGTCAGGTCCAGAGGCATCCGTCTGCAAAAATATCCGGCCTTCATGGGGATCTTATGGCGATATTTCCGCAGCAATCCGCTTGATTTCATCCGGCCAAGGCGACGCGCCCAGGAGCAGGATTAATTTTCTTTCCTACATTTGCGCCGTCCACGACCTGCGCAACGATGTCTGAGATCCGGCCAAAAAAGCACGGAGCTCCGGCTCGATAAACTAAACAGAAAACTTCCATATGGGCCCAATAATCGAATGCGTTCCAAATTTCAGCGAAGGCAACAACAGCGAACTGATCGGACAGATCACGGATGAGATCGGAAAGGTGCCGGGCGCCCGGTTGCTCAACACCGATCCGGGTAAGGCGACCAACCGCACCGTCGTTACATTTGTCGGGAGCCCCGAAGCCGTGGTCGAAGCCGCCTTCCAGGCCATGAAGAAGGCAGGCGAGCTCATCGATATGCGCCAGCACAAGGGAGAGCATCCCCGCATGGGAGCCACCGACGTCTGCCCGCTGATCCCGGTAGCCGGCATCACGATGGAAGAGACGGCCGTCTGGGCCAGACGGCTGGCCGAACGCGTGGGCAATGAACTGCAATTGCCGGTATATCTTTACGAAGCGGCCCAGCCCGACAAGTCCCGCAGCAACCTCTCCGTGATCAGGGCTGGTGAATACGAAGGGCTCGTGTCAAAAATAAAACTCCCGGAATGGAAGCCGGACTTCGGCCCGGCGGCATTCGACGCCCGGCGCGGGGCCACCGTCATCGGTGCAAGGGATTTCCTGGTGGCCTATAATGTAAACCTGAACACCACCTCCACCCGCAGGGCCAACTCCATCGCCTTCGATGTGCGTGAAGCCGGCCGGGTGCTCCGGGAAGGCGATCCCATCACCGGGAAGATCGTCACGGATAAGGAAGGCAGACCGGTCTCCGTCCCGGGCAGCCTGAAATCCGTAAAGGCCATCGGCTGGTATATAGAAGAATACGGCATCGCACAGATCTCCATAAACCTGACGAATATCAACGTCACCCCCGTACATATCGCTTTTGACGAGGTCTGTAAAAAAGCCGCCGAAAGAGGCCTGCGCGTCACCGGCAGCGAACTGGTTGGGCTGATCCCCCTCGCTGCCATGCTGGATGCCGGCAAGTATTTCCTGCGCAAACAACAACGCTCGGCCGGCGTATCGGAAAAAGAGCTGATCCGTATCGCCGTGCTGTCCATGGGCCTCGATGAGCTGGCCCCGTTCGATCCCCGCGAACGCATAATCGAATACCTGTTGCAGGATCCCTCCGACAGCAAGCTGGTGAGCATGAGCCTGAAGGATTTTTCCGATGAGACAGCCAGTGAGAGCCCCGCCCCAGGAGGCGGGTCTGTCGCCGCCTGCGTCGGCGCGCTCGGCGCCTCCCTGGCCACCATGGTAGCCAACCTTTCAGCACACAAAAAGGGCTGGGACGACCGCTGGTCGGAATTTGGCGGCTGGGCGGAGAAAGGACAGGGATATAAGGATGAACTGCTGCGGCTCGCCGACGCGGATACCAAAGCATTCGATAAGATCATGCTCGCCTTCGGTCTGCCAAAAACTACCCCGGAAGAGAAAGCGGCCCGCAAGGCGGCGATCCTCACAGCGACAAAGCTGGCCATGGATGTTCCCTTTAAAGTGATGCAGGCTGCTTATGCCAGTATGGACCTCATAAAGGCCATGGCGGAGACGGGCAATCCCAATTCCGTCTCGGATGCCGGGGTCGGCGCCTTATGCGCCCGCAGCGCCGTCATGGGGGCCTTCATGAATGTCCGGATCAACGCCGCCGGCTGTGAGGACAAGGTCTTTGCCGAACAGATGGTAGCCCGGGGTAAGGAAATAGAGGAAAAGGCCACCGGACTGGAGACGGTTATCTTAAAAATAGTGAATGAAAAGATTGGATGTTAACCTACCTTTCGGGGTATAATCGTCCGCCATGCAACATCTCAAGGTCTACAACAGGCAGGATCTGCTCTCCCTTACGAAGATCCGCCGGTTTGAAACGAAATCAGGAGAGCTGATAAGGGTTGCAGAAAATCCCGCCGACCTGGCGGCATCGCTGGAGAAGACGCCGGCCGAATACATCCTTTTTGGCATCCCGGAAGACATCGGCATTCTCGCGGATGGGGGAGAGGGTGGAACGGAAACGGCCTGGGTGCCTTTCCTCCAGAATTTCCTGAATATACAAAGCAATGATTTCCTCGCAGGGGAGACCATCCTCCTGCTCGGGCATTTCGATTTCAGCGAATTGCGCCGGCTCATAGAATCCAATGCACACGGGCCGGAGGAAAAGATCGAAGCCTACCGCCACGCCGTGATAACCATCGACGAAGAGGTCGAATCCCTGGTAAAGATCATTACTGCCCTCGGAAAGATCCCGGTCGCGATCGGCGGCGGTCACAATAATGCCTACCCGCTGATCAAAGGGACGGCCAAAGGCCTGTATAAATCCGGCCTCATCCCGCTGGCCCAGATCAACTGCGTGAACCTCGACGCCCACACCGGTTACCGCCCGGCAGAAGGTCGCCACAGCGGCAATCCCTTCCGCTATGCGGATGAAGATGGGTACCTCCAGAAATATTGCGTCATCGGCATCCACGAGAACTATCTCCCGCAGAATGTCTGGCTGGATATCGTCAATAATCCCTTTGTCGACTTCATCACCTATGAAGATATCTTCATCCTGGAGAACAGGAATTTTATCCAGGCTGTTGCCCATGCTACCGGCTTTGCAGAGGAAAATTATATCGGTCTCGAGCTCGGTCTTGGATGCATCGGCAATACCATGGCCGGCGACGGCACTCCTTCCGGCGTATCCGCCCTCCATGCCAGACAGTACGTGACCCTTGCCGCAACGGGCTCGAGGATCGCCTACCTCCACATCTGCGAAGGCATTTCCGCCCTGCCCGATGGTACGAAAAAACCCGGCACCGGCAAGCTCATCAGCTATATCGTCAGCGATTTTATCAAGGCGCGGGAGTAAACGCGGCGTCCTTAAAACGGTATCCCGATATTTACGTACCCGATCACACGCCGCGACTGATCGCTGTACATGGCGCTCAGCTCCAGAGGGCCCAGAGCGAAATTATAAGTGAATGTGAGCGAGTATCCCGACAGGAAATTTGGCGTAACGAAGAAATTGCTCTGGGTGACGAAATTGCTGAACAGCACATTGGCCCTTCCGGTGATCAGCGTATTGCTGAACAGCTGATAGCGCAGCCCCAGCTGCAGCTCCGCGACGCTCGGGGAATAAAAGGTCCCTTCCCGCAAACCCGCAAAGCTCACCTGGTTATGAAAAGTATTGACCATTCCCCCGATGGAGAATTCGTTCATGATGTTGTTCTTGTAGTTGAAATTAATACCGGCCTGAACATTGGTCAGAAAGGTATACCGCTTCCCCAGGGGTGAATATCGCTCAAGGCTGAACAGCACCCGGTGATAAGGTTCCCTGGAAAAACTGGTGTCGGCCCCGCTTGTACCCGAACCGAAAAATCTTGCGTCGGGACTCTGCCGGAAGACATGATCCGCCTCCGCCTCGATCTTCGTCCCCTTTCTCGGATAGACCGGCTTGTCCAGCGTACTGCTCCGGATATAGAAATAGCTGGTCATAAAATTATTCCGTCCCTTGAATTCCAGGCTCGAGCTGAGCGATGGATCATAATCGATCCACTCCAGCCGGCTGCCGATGCCAAAGCTGAGGTCCCTGTTCGTGGAATAGCCGAATTTGCTGTCGAGCTTGAAATAATTCTGCACATAAAGCCCTGCTTCCTTAAACGATGGATTATAGGTGGTGATATCGAACTGATCGAACTGTGTGCCCAACGTAAAGGCGAAATTTGCCCGGCGGCTGAAATACTGCAGATGTTCCGCTCTCATCCTGAAATTCTGCCCGATGTTGAGGGTCACCAGGCTCCGCGAGGTAGGCGTGAAAAAGTTCCGGCTGGTCAGGTTGAGGATGGCGCTGATCCCGCTGAACTGGTTATAGTTCAGTCCGATCTTCGCAAAGGTCAGCGGGTTCTCCGCGACCTCGAAAATGATCTTGTTTCCCCCGTTTTCCAGCGGCACGAGCGACCAGGTGACCCGGGTGTAGTAACGGGTGCCGAAGGCCCGGCGCACCATACGCGAAAGATTAACCGCCGTATAGGCATGATGCATGTTCAGGTCCATACTCTGTAAGAAGAATCCCAGAGTGGTCTCTTTCAATCCCCGCACCTCGAACTCATCGATGCGCAGCGGCCGCTGGTCGGGCAATCTGTTCTTCACGATTTCCTGCGGCCCGTAAAGGGCATTCAGCGAATCGGCCAGCCGCTTTAGCTGCGGGTAAAGCTTGCGTCCTTCCGTCAGCCCCTCCTGCAGGATATCGTTCGCTTGGCCAAAACTGCTCATGCTGTATTTCTCGAGAGGATAATGAACATAGATATCGCAGAGCGGGATCTGCTTACGCGTATCTTCCGCTTCCCTGAAGAACGCCACCTGCAACAACACCTGTATGGGATTGGTCACTTTTTCCGGAGCAAGCAGCGGTCCCGATACATTGCTGCCGATGACGATGTCCGCCCCCATCTCCCTCACGTCGTTCACCGGGAAATTCCTGACGATCCCTCCATCCACTAATTTTCGCCCGTCGAACTCCACTGCCGTAAAAATAGAAGGGATGGCCATGCTGGATCGCAGCGCCGACACGATCTCTCCACTGTCCAGCACCACCGCCTCGCCCGTCGACACATCGGTAGCCAGACATTTGAAGGGGATGGAGAATTTAGAAAAATCTTTGATCTCACAAACGGGCCGGAAGAGCTCCGCAAACTTCAGCCAGAGCTCCTGGCCTTCGATCACACCGGTAGAGAAGCGGAACCAGTGATTGACCCATGGTAGTTCTATATCGTATTTGCCGTACTCATCCTTTTCTTCCATGATCAGGCTTCGCATCGACGACTGGTTGGACAGCAGCAGGTCCCAGTTGATGGCGCGGGTGATCTTCTCGATGCTGTCCGCCGAATAACCCACCGCATACAACGCGCCGAGGATACTGCCCATGCTGGTCCCCGTTACATAGTCGATCTTCAGCCCCGCCGAATCGATCGCTTTCAGGATACCGATATGGGCCAGCCCTTTAGCCCCTCCTCCGCTCAGCGTCAGCCCGATCCTGGGACGCACTGCCGCCGGAGGTTTTTGGGTGTAGGCCTGAACAGCCAGAATGGAAAATAAGCAGTTAAAAAGAAAATATTTCAGTGGACGATTCATGCAAAAATGTTCTCGGAGTTCCCGCAATATCCATCCGTGTTTGTACGCGGCATCATCCTCCGGCGTTTACAACGACTTTTCCAGCTCCATGATTTTCTCAAAGAGAACCTCATACTCCTGGTTAGCCTTTTCCAGTTCATCGCTGGTCCTTTTATAATCCGTTTCGGTCTGTTTGAACTTGTTCATATCAGAATACGTGGAAGGATCTCCCAGGGATGCTTCCTGCTGTGCTTTTAGTTTGGCCAGTCCGGCGATCTTCTCCTCCAGTTGCTGGAATATCCGCTGTTGTTTCTGCAATTCCTTCTTAGCCTCCTTATTGATCGGCGCCGGCGCATAGCTGTTCGGTCCCTTGCTGCCCGATTGGCCCGCATTGCCCGACCCCTTTGACGGCCGGTCTCCCGAACCCGACGATCCTTTCGACCCCGGACTTCCCGACCCTCCCGGACCCGCAGTTCCATTGGATACCGCCTTGCCGTTCGATCCAGAATTCCCTCCGGATCCACCAGCCTTGCCACCGGATGCCGCACTGCCGCCCGACGCATTCTTCGCCGCCGCCGGAGGCGACGCCAGCTCAGTCTGCGCACGCTTCTCTTCCTTTGCCTTTTCATTGGCCACAGCCAGCTTAGCAGCCACATTCCGTTCTTTCCAGTCCACCCACTCTTCATAGGAGCCCTTGAACTCCCTGATCAGATGGTCATCGATCTCCCAGATCTTATTGGCCGTCTTCGATATAAAATAACGGTCATGGCTCACCAGGAGGAAGCTGCCTTCATATTTGTTCAGCGACTCGATCAGCAGATCGCAGGAATGCATGTCCAGATGGTTCGTCGGTTCATCCAGCAACAGGAAATTGGCCTTGCTGACGATCGTTTTGGCCAGGGCTACCCGCGCTTTTTCTCCCCCGCTCAGCACCTTGATCTTTTTCTCTACATCGTCGCCGCTGAACAGGAAGCAGCCCAACAAGACCCGAAGCTCCAGCTCCGTCTTCTGACTGCCGCATAATTTCATTTCATCCAGCACCGTATTGTTGACGTCCAGGGCTTCCATCTGATGCTGGGCATAAAAGCTTTCTTCCACATTGTGACCCCATATCCGCTCGCCCGTAAAGGGCTCCGCCCCCGCGATGATCCGCAGCAGGGTAGACTTCCCCTTTCCGTTGGCGCCGATCAGCGCGATCTTGTCCCCACGGTCGATCTCGGCGCCGGCATTTTCCACGATGGTCAGGTCCCCGAATTTTTTTGTAGCTCCTTTCAGGGTCGCCAGCACACGACCAGGCGTCTTGTCCACCCGGAAATTGATCTTGATGTTGGGCCTCTCGATCTCCACATCTTCGATACGGTCGATCTTTTCCAGTCGTTTCATGGCGCTCTGTGCGGCAGCGGCCTTGCTGGCCTTGGCGCGGAACCGCTCGATAAACCGTTCCTGCTGCCGTATATAATCCTTCTGGTTCTCGTAAGCGCGTTGCTGCAATTCCACCCGCTGCACTTTTTCCGCCTCGTAATAGCTGTAGTTACCCACGTAAACATGCAGCTCCTTCTGGTACAGCTCGATGATCTTGGTGACCATCCGGTCGAGGAAGTATTTATCATGGCTCACAATCACCACCGACCCCTGATAATGCTGAAGATATTTTTCCAGCCACTCGATGGACGGAAGGTCCATATGGTTGGTCGGTTCATCCAGCAGCAAAAGATCCGGCTGCTGGAGGATCATCTTGGCCAGCAACACCCGCATCCGCCAACCTCCGCTGAATTCCCGGAAAGGGCGCGTCAGATCGGCGTTGGCAAAGCCAAGGCCCTGCAAGATTTCCTCCGTCCGGTGGTGGATGCTGTATCCGTCCAGCGTGTCCATCTCATGGAGCGCATCGGTATACTGGTGCAGAAGGATATTATCCTCGGGGGCCTTTTCCAGCCGCTTGCCCAGCTCGTCGATCTCTTTTTCCAGCTGCAGGACCCTTACAAAGGCGGTCATAGCCACCTCCAGGATAGAACCGTTGGTGTCGAAACTGAGAAGGTCCTGGTGCAGGTAGCCGATCGTCGTGGTACGGCTTCTTTCCACCGTGCCCTCGGAAGGCATGTATTCGCCAGCAAATAATTTAAGTAAAGTCGATTTGCCGGTGCCGTTGTAGCCGATAAGACCGATCCGTTCATTGGGCTGGATATGCCAGGTGGCGTCTTTCACGATCGTCCTGGCCCCGAATTCAAAAGTTACATTCTGTAGTCCTGCTAGCATAATTCCCCTAAAATTTTTGGTAATAACTCTGCAAAAGTACTACAAACAAGCCGGAATGTTTTTATCCCTTGACCTGGAATGTTTTTATCACCTAAATTTGTGAAAATATTTGGTATGAAGAAACTGGTCTTACTGGTAATTATTCTCGTGTTGGCCGTGTTTGTAGGGTATAAATTATTTTCACACAAAGACCAGCCGGTTGCTGAAAAGAAAGATCAGCCACTCAGCATTGGCAAGAATTCGGGCCCGTTCAATTCGGCTTTTGCCGACCTGATGGGTGATTATTATTCGGTGAAAGACGCGCTCGTGGAATGGGACTCCGCAAAAGCCGACCTGCAGGCAAAGGCCCTGTCGCAGAAGGTGGACAGCCTGCCTTTTAAAGATATGAAGGCGGATTCAAGCGTGGTCGAAACGGCAAAGGTCCTGGCCGGCAGTGTAAGCAACGAGGCAAAAGGATTTATCGGCGAGGCAAGCCTCGAACAGAAAAGAAGGGCCTTCAATATGCTCACCGATGAATTATACAACCTGGTCCGAGCGGTAAGATACGACGGACAGATCATCTACCACGTAAAATGCCCGATGGCCTTTAATGATTCGGAAGAAGCATACTGGCTCAGCAACAGCCCCAAAATATTGAATCCTTATCTCGGTACAAAACATCCGAAATACAAGCAGAAGATGCTTGGCTGCGGTGAGATCAACGATTCGCTGGATTTTTCGAAGAAATAGGAGAAGGCACCCCACTACACTGCCCCGCTTCGGGCCCTTCCGCTGGCGCGCCCATCAGCCCGCGCGCCATCTGGCCCCGCCTGCCCACAGCATATCGTTCCCCGATCATCGTTTTTGCCGGATCAGCTCCTTCATTTCGGACGGTAAACAAACTTGACCGCAGCGCTTTTCTGCTCACTTGACGAGAGGAACACCTCCATCTTGCTGGCCCCTGCCGTCACCACCATCAGCGCCGTATTGGGCGGGATCAGCCCAAGGTTGTCGGCATACATCACCAGTTCGTATTCTACCCCTGGAAATGCATTGAAATTCAGGGTGAGCGGTGTGGCTTTCAGCATCTGCCGGTATAAAAGAAGCTTGTTGTTGATCAGCACGGTGATCGTGTCATTGTCGATCTCGGCATTGTCGTATAATTCTATCTTTACCTGCGAGGTATCCAGCGTCACTGTCCTGATCAGATCTTTCTCTCTCGGCGCGAGATACAGCAACTTTTGCAGCGCTACAAGGCTGTCGCTCTGGTCGATATCGACGGGGAAATCGGAGAAGGAAGCTCTTTTCAGCAGGATCTTTCCCGGCGGGCAGGCCGCAATCTTTCCGGAAATGACCCCCTTCCATTCACCCGTCAGCGATTCTTCCCCGCCTTTTTTGGAATAGCTCAGATCGTAGGTCTTGACGCAGGGCGCACAATCCGGGGGTAT
The DNA here is from genome assembly GCA_035317125.1 of Puia sp. Taxonomy (GTDB): domain Bacteria; phylum Bacteroidota; class Bacteroidia; order Chitinophagales; family Chitinophagaceae; genus Puia. The sequence goes on along the minus strand of DATHHO010000022.1, from coordinate 16,447 downwards.
GCTTACCTGCAGCACCCGGGTCTCGATCAGCACCAGCCGGTGGGTCTGCGGATTATACCGTCCTGAAAAGCTCATCTTGACGAAGCGGCTCTTGTCATAGTAATCATAAGCCTTGCCCGTGATCTGGTTGCTCGAAAAATTGAGCTGCAGCTCCAGATAATACTGCGGATAGCAGCCTCCCGGGCCCTGGGTCAGGGTGCCCTTCCATATCCCGTTCAAATCTTCCGCGACGAGGAAGAAAGGCATCAGAAATAAAACGATCACCAGAGAACAACGCATCGTAAGTTTTAGTAAAAATTATGGTTAAAATGTCGTACCGGGATGAAGATTTATTTGAGCGGTCATTTTGCGCTTTTTTCATACTTGAAGATGACCACCGCATTTTTTTGCTCCGTGGAAGTAATGCGCACCTCGTATTCTTTGTCACCGGCCTTTACGATCATCAGGGATGTATTCGGTGGGATCTCCCCTTCGTTCTCTGCGACCATCACCAGCTCATGATAGTTATCGGTCCCGTCCAGATGCAGGGTGAGGACGATGGCCCTGTCGGTCAGCATGGCATGTGAGATCACCTGCTTCTTATCAAGATAGACGGAGATGGTGTCGTGATCGATCGCCCCGTCATCATAGATATTCAGGGTTACTTCATTGGTATTCACCGTAATGGACCTTACTAGCTCGTTGCTCCGTGATTTGAGGACGGCTGGCGTGATCATCGGTCCCATTCTCTTCGCAAGCCCGGCGCCCGTATCGGAAGGGATCTGTCCTACCGAATCCCGCCGGTGCTCGATCTTCGCCAGGGATGGCGTGATCCCTTTTGCGACGGGCGGCTTCACCCTCGCCGTAGTCGCCGGCCCGACACCAGGACCTGGCTTACCGGAATTCTTTATCGCCGGCGATGATGCGGGTTTTTTTACCACTGCCGGAACGGCTGTCCCGGCGACCTTACTGTTCCCGGTCTTGTTCAGACCCGTACCCGGACCGGTCATTACAGCGGGTGGTTTCGCCGCGGCGATCAGCGGCTTCCCGGGTTTAGTCACCGGCGTCTTTGCCGGCCCGGTCTTCTTAACGGCAGCCGGATTTTTCTTCACGACCGCCGGCGCTTCCTCAGGGGCTGGAACCTTTATTTTTTCTTCTTCCTTTTCTCTCTCCCGCTTCACCAGAAAAGGCTCCTTGTAGAAATCGGAATTCGGCACCTTCCGCAGCAATATCGTACCCCTCCCGCAATTGGAGGAATCCTTAATGTCCATGCTGACAAAACTCCCTTCAAGGAATTCTTCATCGGCAGACTTCGAATACTGGAGGAAACAGGTCATCGTACAGACGCCGCCGCCGGTCGTCATCCGCATTTCCAGTAGCTTGCCTTCCTGTATCAGGACTTTGCCCGTCTTTGGATTGATCGTGCCTTTTGCATCGGCTTTCCCATAAAAAATAGAGGACAGATAAGAGTAGGTGATGGCCTCGATCGACTTGTTCCGCTGGGCAAGCTGGACCTCGAACTTATAACGGGCGTCGAACATCAGCGACCTGACTTCCGAATTGTTCGAACGGAAATGTCCCTGCCAGACCCCCGTAAGGTCCTGCGCATGGACAAAACCCACGATAAAAATGAAAAAAACAGTAAAAATTCTCCGCATGATCTATCTTTTCTCATCGCTAAGTTAGTGGAATAATCTATTTCCCCGTCCCCGTTCATAAAGGATTACCCGGCAAGAGATTGTTAATCTTTTTCTCCGGCGATCCGGATTTTTCCCGCCTTCCGAATGGGCATTTTGACGTAATTTTGCAGACTATGATCAAGATCAGTTTCCCCGACGGAGCTATAAGAGAATACGAGAAAGGAGTTACTGCCCTGGAGATCGCACGGTCCATCAGCGAAGGACTGGCGAGAAAAGTGCTGGCCGCCAGTGTCAATGGGCAGGTATGGGATGCTACACGCCCCATACAGGACGATTCGACGCTGAAGCTGCTTACCTGGACAGACAACGAAGGAAAATCGACCTTCTGGCATTCTACGGCCCATCTTCTTGCCGAGGCAGTGGAATCACAGTTCCCCGGCGTCAAATTCTGGGTAGGACCGCCGGTGGAAAATGGGTTCTACTACGATATGGACCTGGGCGGCAGACAGGTTACCGAAGACGACCTCGCAAAGCTGGAAAAGAAGATGTCGGAACTGGCGGCAAAGAAAGAGGTCTTTCTGCGCAGGCAGATCAGCAAGGCCGATGCGATAAAATACTTTACGGACAAAGGAGACGAATACAAGCTGGATCTTCTCGGGAACCTGAAGGACAGGGAGATCACTTTCTACACCCAGGGGGATTTCACGGACCTCTGCCGCGGACCGCATATCCCGGACACCGGTTTTATAAAGGCGCTGAAGCTCACCAATATTGCCGGCGCATACTGGAAAGGCGATGAAAGGAACAAACAACTGACCCGCATCTATGGTGTGAGCTTCCCCGCCGCGAAGGAGCTGGATGAATACCTGAAGATGCTGGAAGAGGCAAAGAAAAGAGATCACCGGAAGCTGGGCAAAGAGCTGGGCATATTCACCTTCGACGACGAGGTGGGCCCGGGCCTTCCATTATGGATGCCCAACGGCGCTATCCTTATCGAGGAGCTGGAAAAGCTGGCCAAGCAATCGGAAGAAAGAGCTGGTTATAAAAGGGTCGTTACCCCGCACATCGCGAAGGAGAGCCTATATCTCACCAGCGGTCACCTGCCATACTACAAGGACAGCATGTTTCCACCCATGGAGCTGGAGGGGATCAAGTATTACCTGAAGGCTATGAACTGTCCCCATCACCATAAGATCTTTGCGGCTGAACCAAAGAGCTATAAGGACCTTCCTTACCGGCTTGCCGAATATGGCACCTGCTACCGGTATGAGCAGAGCGGGGAGCTGTTCGGGCTCATGCGGGTTCGCTGTCTGCACATGAACGACGCGCATATCTACTGCACCAAGGAGCAGTTCTATGAGGAGTTCAAGGCCGTAAATGAAATGTATCTCAACTATTTCAGGATCTTCGGTGTTGATAAGTATGTCATGCGCCTGAGCCTGCACGATCCGGCCAAGCTGGGCAAGAAATACATAGACGAACCGGCGCTCTGGAAAGAAACGGAGGCCCTTGTAAAGGATGTGCTCGTCCGCACCAACACGCCTTTTGTGGAAGTTCAGGACGAAGCGGCATTCTATGGCCCCAAGATCGATGTGCAGATCTGGAGCACCATCGGCCGGGAATTCACCCTGGCGACCAACCAGGTCGACTTTGCGCAGGGCAGGAGGTTCAAGCTGGAATTCACCAACAAGGAGAACCATGCTGAAACCCCGCTGATCATCCACCGGGCGCCCCTGGGCACCCATGAGCGCTTTATCGGCTTTCTGCTGGAGCATTATGCGGGCAAATTCCCCCTGTGGCTGGCCCCGATGCAGGTGAAGATCCTGCCGATCAGCGACAAGTTCCTGGATTATGCACAAAACCTTTTACATTCCCTGAAAAATGCGGATATTCGTGCTGAAGTCGATGACAGGAACGAAAAGATCGGAAAAAAGATCCGCGACACGGAACTGGCGAAAGTTCCTTATATGCTGGTGATCGGAGAGAAAGAAATGAACGAAGGAACGGCATCGGTAAGACGTCAGGGTAAAGGAGATCTGGGCGCAAAGAATATCGGCGAGTTCATCAAAGAGCTCCAGACGGAGATCAGGGAAAGAACAGCGGCTGCACCTCCAAACCCTGAAGGGGAGTAGCTGAAAAAAAAATCTAAAAAAAATTAAAATCCTCTGAGGGAGAGGATGAACTTAAAAATCGTAAATGGCATTTCCACCACGGCAGCCGAGAGGCAATTTTAATCCACGTTTCAGAAAAGAACAACAACAAGAACATCGTACCAATAACATGATCAGGGTCCCCCAGGTCAGGCTGGTAGGAGAAAATATAGAAGTAGGCGTTTACCCGATCCAGGAAGCGCTGAAATTCGCACACGATCAGGGTCTTGACCTGGTAGAGATCTCGCCGAATGCAGATCCTCCGGTATGTAAGATCATCGATTATAACAAATTCCTTTACGAGAAGAAGAAGAAGGAAAAGGAAATGAAGGCCAAGAGCAAGGCCTCCGAAGTAAAAGAGATCCGATTCACCCCGAATACGGATGACCATGATTTCGACTTCAAAGCCAAGCATGCCGAAAAATTCCTGAAAGACGGAAATAAGGTCAAGGCCTATGTACAGTTCAAGGGCCGCGCCATCCAGTTTAAGGAAAGAGGCGAACTGCTGCTGCTGAAATTTGCCGAGAGGCTTAACGACGCAGGCGTACTGGAAGGGATGCCCAAAATGGAAGGCAAAAGAATGCTGGCCATCTGGGCGCCCAAACCACAGAAAAAGAAGGATAAAAGCGCCGGCGCACCGTCCTAGAGGCATGCGCAAACCATATTTAGCAAAAAAGGCGTCGTAAGATGCCTTTTTTCGTTTAAAACCCTTACCTTTGCGCTCCGCTAAAATGGCCCACAGCGGAAAATCAACCACCAGCCCAAACGGCTCCATAAGTGGTCCGCCTGTGCGGATCCGCCAGCAGGGTGTCATTAAAAATGATCAGAAAATGCCAAAGGTAAAGACCAACTCAAGTGCCAAAAAGAGGTTTAAGGTAACCGGCACCGGCGCAATCTCGTTCCAGAGAGCTTTCAAACGTCACATTCTTACAAAGAAATCAAAGAAACGCAAGCGCAACCTTAACAAGAAAGGTATTGTCAGCCATGCCAACACCGATTTCGTCAAACGCTTGCTGCGCCTTAAATAAACCAGCCGCAAAGGCGCCAGGGCGCCCGGTCCGTCAACAAATTATTAATTTTCTAATTCAGTAAGATATGCCACGTTCAGTAAATGCAGTCGCTTCCAGGGCACGCAGAAAACGCATCTTAAAACAGGCCAAAGGGTTCTATGGCAAACGTAAAAACGTTTACACCGTAGCCAAGAACGTATTGGAGAAAGGTCTTCAGTACCGTTATGTAGGTCGTAAATTGAAGAAAAGGGAATACCGCACGCTGTGGATCGCCCGTATCAATGCAGCAGTAAGAGCAGAAGGTCTGACCTATTCCACCTTCATCCACAAGCTGAGCGTAAAAGGCATCGGTCTGGACCGTAAGGTGCTCGCCGACCTGGCCATGAATGAGCCGGAAAGCTTTAAGAAACTCGTAGACGCCGTAAAATAGCGCTTTACAGCACAATACTTATCCAATACTAACCGGGCTCGTTTCAGCGACCCGGTTTTTTTTATATATCATTTTCTCATTTTAATGTAGGTTTGCATAGTTTTTTTATTCACAGCGACGGTAATGCTTAACCCATAACGATAAATGCACAATAACACGGACCAGTCAATGAATAATACGTACACCGACCTGGTGACGCAAACCTTTAATTTTCCGCAGGAAGGATTCGACGTAAAAGACAGCTACCTCCAGTTCAACGGCGTCGATCTGAAAGCCCTTATCGATAAGTACGGTACTCCCATGAAGCTGACCTATCTGCCAAAGATCGGGATGCAGATCAATAAGGCAAAGAAGATGTTTGCGGCGGCATTCAAACGTCACCGTTATGAAGGGAAATACCACTATTGCTACTGCACAAAAAGCTCTCATTTCGCCTTCATCGTAGGAGAAGCCCTCAATCACGATATCCACCTCGAAACTTCTTACGCCTACGACATCGAGATCATCAAGAAATTATACGCGAAGAAGAAGATCACCAAGGATACCTATATCCTCTGCAATGGCTTTAAACAAAAGCCCTACACCAGCCGCATCGCCTCTCTGCTGAACAGCGGGTTCAAAAATGTGATTCCCATTCTGGACAACAAGGAAGAGCTGCAGCAGTACAAGCGTTCGGTCAAGGCGCCTTTCAAGCTGGGCATCCGCGTTGCAGCAGAAGAAGAGCCTACCTTTCCCTTCTATACCTCCCGTCTGGGCTTCCGGCCACGCGACGTGCTGGAATTCTATGTGGACAAGATCGAAGGCAACGAAGACCGCTTTCAGCTGAAGATGCTTCATATCTTTCTCAACAAGGGGATCAAAGACGATATTTATTACTGGAGCGAGCTCAATAAGGTCATCAATCTCTATTGCCAGCTCAAAAAGATTTGTCCCGAACTGGACTCGATCAATATCGGAGGAGGTTTCCCGATCAAGCATTCTCTTGGGTTCGAATACGATTACCAGTTCATGATCAACGAGATCGTGGGCAATATCAAAAAAGCCTGCAAGCGCAGCAATGTTCCCGTCCCGCATATTTTTACGGAATTCGGGAGCTATACGGTAGGAGAGAGCATGGCGCATATCTACAGCGTCATCGGCCAGAAAATGCAGAACGACCGCGAGATCTGGTATATGATAGACTCTTCTTTTATCACCACGTTGCCGGATACCTGGGGCATCGGCGAACGTTTCCTGATGCTGCCGATCAATAAATGGGAAGTGGAATACCAGCGCGTGGTCCTCGGCGGGATCACCTGCGACAGCCATGACTATTATGATTCCGAGGAGCATATCAATGAGGTCTTTCTGCCAAAGATCAACAACGGCGAGCCGCTCTATGTGGGTTTTTTTCACACCGGCGCCTACCAGGACCAGATCAGCGGCTATGGCGGTATCAAGCACTGTCTGATCCCTTCGCCCAAGCATGTGATCGTCGGGCATGACAAGAATGGCAAGCTCGTCGACTGGATTCACGCCAAGGAACAAACGGCGCAGAGCATGCTGAAGATCCTCGGATATAAGTAATAGCCCCGCGGACCCGCCGGTTCGGATCCGCCGGGGACATCGGGCTTATCTCCGACCCGGGAACCCTCTGTAAATCATTCGTATGAAATATTGGATGACCTTTTCCTGCTGCCTCCTGCTGGCCGCCGCCACCAGCGCCCAGTCTGCCGAAGACTCCGTCAAAGCCGCCGTGAACCAGTTGTTCACTGCCATGAGATCATCGGACCCAGCCTTGCTGCGTACAGCCTTTACCGATAGCGCCATCCTGCAGACCATCGTTTCATCAAAGGATCGGCCCGTCAGCGTGGGCAGCGAACGGGTAAATGATTTTGCGGAACTTGTCGGCAAGCGTCCAAGGGGCGATCTCGACGAGCGCATACAATTCGATGTGATAAGGATTGACGGCCCCCTTGCCATTGTCTGGGCGCCCTATGTTTTTTACCTGAAGGGGACCAAACATCATTGTGGAGTAGATTCTTTCCAGTTGCTGCGGGTAAACGGGGTCTGGAAGATCCAGTACCTGATCGACACCCGGCGTGCGTCTCCCTGTGATTAGTTTCAGGCTGGCTCAGTGCAGTTGGCTTCCGCTCTAGCCCGCCCGCGCCTGAGCCCGGACCACACGGCTTCGCTTGTCCGTAACGTTCTCGTCAGGGGCATTTTCTTCCGCTCTTGCCACCCCCGCCTCAGCGCTTCTTCAACCGGTATTTCTTATTGACCCTGGGATTATCGAAGTAGGCGTTCAGCTGCTCTTCGGTCATACTGCTGGTCTCCTCGGTCTGCACATCGATAAGCTGGACCTGCGTCTGCTTCAACTCGGTCTTCAGGGCAGCGATCTTCTTCACGATCTCGCCATCCTTTTCACCCACCAGCGCATTGTCCCTCACCGTATACTCCAGCCGCTTGATCGAGGATCTGATCAGGGAAGCCTGGTTCTGCTCGGCAGTGAGGGGAGGGGCCACCGTTTCTTTTACAGGGATCAGCGCGACCCCCACGCCCGGTACGATCTTGCCGGCATTCTGTGCGCCCGTACCACTTGCGGAGGAAAGGACCGTGCCTCCGAGGGCACTCGTAGCCGTGCTAAGATCGAAATCTGTCCGTGCATTCTTGGTTTTCTTCACCTTTTTGTCGAGCTGAAAAAAAGCATATTTCAGCCTGAGGATATAGGTTCGTATGTTTTTTACCGCCAGCTCATATTCCTCCTTCATATAAGGATAATTCAGCGCATCTTTTACATAGATCCGGATCGTGGCCGTATCATGCATGAAGATCTTAGTGGTCCCTACGAAATAAAGCACGAGCAATTTCTGTTTGGCGCTGTCGGTCTCTTTTACGAAATCAAAAGGGGGCGACCAGGTGAAATCATCATTGCATCCTTTTACATTCGAATTCGTCTTGATCGGGGTATTGGAGTAAAAATTGATGTTTTCGATAGCGTAGGTGCCCGTTTCGCACTGTAGTTTGAAACTGATCGTATCCCCTTCGTCCATATACAGCACATTGCTCACCGTCGGCTTTACATGCGAAAGAATGATCTCCGTGGTAAAAAAAACAAGCGTGAAAGAAGTATCGAGACGTTCCCTGGGATTATTCAGGTTCTGCACTCCGATATTTACTTTGTATTCATAGTCGTACCGGAGTTTGCCGGATAGAAAGAACGATTTGTCCGCCTTGAAGGTCAGCAGCCCGTTCTCCCGGATCTTGAGACCGACCGGAGCATTTTTCATAAACCAGAAATAGCGGCTGGGATCCTTATTGATCTCCAGCTGATAGCTGAGCGTCGAATCGACATGAAGCGTGAAATATGGATTGAGATTGCGGATACGAAGTGCAGAGTCGTCATTCTTTCTGGCCGTATCGTTCATAAGCATAGGAATATGAAAACCAGTGTCCTGCGAAAAACCTGTGCTGGAGAATACCATGCCTGCCAATACGAAAAGCCAAAACCTGAGAATGCCGTTGGTTTTAATCATATTACTGGACAAAATAGGTTAATTAAGCCCCGAAATTAAAACAATCGGAAGATAAATGGCCATCATTAAGCCATATTTTGACCGGATATTTATGCAACAGGCCCATTGGGCAAAAAAATGGTCCCCTTAGGACTAAGGGGACCTTAAAAACCAAAACCAACTGCTTATGAACCAAAACTCTTAAGCTATCGTGATCTGTTTGCTTTCTGCTTTAGCCTGTTCTTTCTTAGGAAGGAACACCTTCAGCACGCCGTTTTCATATTTTGCCTGTACGGCACCAGCATCGATGCGGTCGTCCAGGGTAAAACTGCGTTTAAAATTCTTGAAAGAGAATTCCTTGCGGACAGTCTTGTAGTCTTCTGCGGCGGCTTCCTCTTTTTTCTCATAGCTTATGGTCAGCAAACCATTCTCGACATTCAGCTTGATATCTTCCTTGCTGCGGCCGGGTGCGCTTACTTCAAGATGATAAGCATCGGAAGTTTCGTGGATATTCACCGGGGGAAACCCGAAACTGAATTCCTGTCCAAGACCCGATGGGATCTCATTAAAAAAGCCGTTTACAAGGTTGGAAAGGCTCTTGTAAGGATGATTATTAAATTTTACCTGTGTCATTGTTCTCCTATTTAAGTTTTAAAGTTTTAATTGACGAGTAGGGAAGGACAAACGGTGTACCATCCGGCTTTTCAGGAGTTTTTCCGGAATTTTCGTCAATTTTTCGCCAGGGGCAATGACAAAATTGCATTTTAGGCAGGATATAACTGTCATTTGGTCTGAATTATTGGAGTTTCCGACCAATCTGGGCCAGCCCGTCAGCGCACGCGGCTGCTCCCGGTCATCTCGCTGAATGATCTCGTTCCCCGGAGAGGCGGAACAGGCGTTCTTTTATTCGCTATGCAGACTCCCATCTCATGTCGCAATCAACCTTTTTGTGTAATTTTGTGTTTATAATTTATTCAAAAAACCTAAAATTCCGAATAAAATGTATCCAGCCGAGATAGTATCGCCGATGAAAGAGCAACTGACCGACAACGGGTTTAATGAAATGCTGACTTCTTCTGAAGTAGACGATCAGTTAAAGAAGGTGGGAACCACCCTTGTGATGGTCAATTCCGTTTGCGGTTGTTCCGCAGGCTCGGCCCGCCCGGGTGTTCTGATGGCGGTGGCAAATGGCGCTAAAAAGCCGGATTATTTGACTACCAGCTTTGCTGGCTTTGATGTAGAGGCCATTCAGAAGATCAGGGAGCATCTGCTGCCTTATCCTCCGTCTTCCCCGGCTATCGCCCTGTTCAAGGATGGTCAGTTGGTACATATGATCGAACGTCATCAGATCGAGGGTCGTCCTGCACAGCTTATCGCGCAGAATCTGATCGCCGCTTTTAATGAATTCTGCTGATCTGGTCCGTTCTGTTGTCAAGAGGATCCTGTTCTGCTGATCCGGTCTGTTCTGTCGAGGAGCGATTCTTCCGACCATTCTTTTTGCTGATTTAGTTCAGCTTTGTTCATAGTGATGCCCTTCCTGTTTTCAGGAGGGGCTTTTTCATGAGACGAGGCATAGAAATTATCCAGATAAGTGGATAATCCACAGGATTCAGTAATGACGGAGCTTTCGGAGGAAAAATGCTCCACGTGGAACATATTTGTGGAACGGCAATCCCCACTATTTAGTATTTGTGGAAAAAAACTTTTGCAACCTCCTCACTATCAATTACACCTAACGAAAAATCTCGGCATGGGCAGCTATAAAAGCCTTCATCCCCCAAGATTCAGGCATAGAAAAAAGTTCAATACTTAAGTCGTGTTGATGCATAAGCCGCCTTATTTACGAGTTGTTCCCAATGCCGATATAGTCATTCGTTCAAAGGAGGATCAACGCCTGGCTTTAACCCAAGTCCATGAGTAAATACCGCGGCGTTGCACAACACAACTTAAGTATGATATCATACGAGAAGTAGGATATCATACGAGAAGTATGAATAACATACGAGAAATATGCGAACATACGAACATTGAAGACCTATGGCGGCCTTCGGGTGCAGATTTGCCCATTTTAACGTAGGTTTGCGTCTTCTGTCTTGCCATTCAGTATTCAGAACCTATTTTATTATGTATCCTAACCTGTATTACGCCTTTAAGGATTTGTTCGGAGTTGGAGAAAGTTGGAAGTGGCTGCGTTTTGTCAACTCATTCGGTTTTTTTGTAGCGCTTGCCTTTATCGGGGCAGCCATTACCCTGTCAAAGGAGCTGCTGCGGAAAGAGCGTGCAGGCCTGCTGCAGGGCAGGGACGAGATCGTCACGATCGGTAAGCCCGTAAGCACTTCGGAGCTGATCCTGAATTTTATCCTCGGCTTCTTACTGGGTTTCAAGATCCTCGGCCTTTTTATATCCAGCAGCCCCCTGACGGACAATCCCCAGGATTTTATCATGTCCGCGGAAGGAAGTTGGCCGGCGGGAATCGTGCTGGGTGTGCTGTTCGCGGGATTGAAATGGTGGGAAAAGAACAAACAACGCCTGCCGCAGCCGCAGGAAAAGAAAATACGGATCTGGCCTCATGACAGGGTGGGGGACCTCACCATCTTTGCCGCAATCTTCGGTTTCCTCGGGGCCAAGATCTTCAACAGCCTCGAAACCTGGGACGATTTCGTCAAGAATCCCCTTGCATCCCTGTTGTCCTTCAGCGGACTGACCTTTTATGGAGGTCTGATCTGCGCGGCGCTTGCGATCTGGTATTATGCAAGAAAGAACGGCATCGGTTTCTGGCATCTGAACGATGCCGCGGCGCCGGGTCTCATGCTGGCATATGGAGTAGGGCGTATAGGTTGTCAGGTATCCGGGGACGGGGACTGGGGTATCGTCAACAGCGCCTATTATTCGAGTCCCGCGGGTAAACCCGTTCTCGCTGGCGCGGGTGATTTTGAGCGGGTGCTCCAGCAATCCAGGGAAGTCTACCTGCCGCAATTCGGAAGTCTGGACAAAGTACCCCACCTTTCTGTAAAAGCACCTTCTTTTCTGCCGGACTGGCTTTTTGCCTATTCCTATCCACATAACGTGATCAACGAAGGGATAAGGATACCGGGCTGTTCCAACGATGCGCATTCCTATTGCAGCTACCTCCCCCTTCCCGTTTTCCCAACCCCTTTTTACGAAACGGTCGTCTGTCTGGGCCTGTTCTTCCTCATCTGGGCCCTGCGCAAACGGTTCGTCATCCCGGGTACTCTCTTTGCTTTCTACCTTATAGTCAATGGAATAGAAAGGTTTTTTATAGAAAAGATCAGGGTCAACAGTAAATATTCCATCTTTGGCCTTCACCCGACCCAGGCCGAGATCATCTCTTCCCTGCTGGTCATTTCCGGGGTGGCGATCTTGCTGATCCTGCGTCGAAGAAGCAAATATCCGCCACCACCGCCCGCGCTCGCCACCTAAAAAATCGATCACCCCACAAGCCAGATTTTTCCTGCCTTTTAAAAAGTCGGTGCCAATTTTTTGTCATCACTTCCCGATCTGTCCCGGCCTTTCTTCCTGATTTATCACCTTTTATCCCTAAGCGGGCTGTTTTTGTAACCAGTTCCTCCTGCGCACGTCTCATTTGCTCCAGAGCTCCACTTGTCAATGAAAAATGTCCACGGGTCAACAAGATTTCCAGAGATACCTGCCGAAAGGTAGTTTTGGAAATCATTCAGATAACGAACGGCGGACAAGGCAGCAGGCTGCCAATCATCAATGAAATTGGCCTTTCAACATAAAACAATATACTATGTAATACAAAGTACCAATCTTTGTATTGTAATACTCAACAAACAGTACCAACATAAATAAAGAACTATATGAACTCGCTTAGAACCTTAGCAACTGCAAAATCCCTTCTGATAAGCGCCCTTTTCGCCGGCCTTTCCCTGGCCAGCCAGGCACAGACGACTGCCGGCAAGATCATCGGCACCATCGGGGATGACAACCAGAAACCCATCGAATCGGCCACCATTTCGCTGCTGAATGCAAAAGACTCTTCCAGCGCCGGCTCGACAGCTTCGGACAAAACCGGCCATTTCCACTTCGATAATATAAAGGAGGGGAATTACCTGATCTCGGCCAGCTCGGTCGGTCATACCACCAGCTTCTCACCGCTGTTCGAAGTCCTGAAAGGAAATGCCATTATTGCCCTTAAACCCATCATTATAAGAACGGCCGTAAAAGACCTGAAAGAGGTCGCCGTTATCGGAAAAAGACCCCTTTTTGAGCAAAAAGCCGACAGAATGGTCGTAAATGTCGATGCTTCTCCTTCCAATGCAGGATCCACCGCCATGGATGTTCTGGAAAAATCACCGGGGATCACCGTCGATAAAGATGATAATATCAGCCTCAAAGGCAAACAGGGGGTCACGATAATGATTGACAACAAACCGACCTATATGTCGGCCTCCCAGCTGGCCAGCTATCTGAAAGGTCTTCCCGCCTCTGCGATCGACCAGATCGAGATCATGACCAACCCTTCGGCAAAATACGATGCGGCGGGAAATTCTGGCATAATCAACCTGAAAACAAAGAAAAACAAGACAAAAGGCTTCAACGGCAGCCTTACGCTCAGTCAGGTGCAGGGTGTCTATCCCAAACCAAGCGGTAGCATCAACCTGAATTATCGCAACGGCAAGACCAATTTCTTCCTGAATGCAGGGGTCGCCCAATGGGAAGGCTACCAGAATCTGGATATCACCCGAAAATACCTCGACCCCACTCCCGCCAAAACGATCAATTCCATCTTCACCCAGCAGACCAGGATGAAATTCAGAAACCCCGAAATGAACCTTAAATTCGGGATGGACTACTACCTGACCGACAGGACCACCCTCGGATTCGTGGTCAGCGGTTTTCAGAATAAAGAGCACCACACCGGAACCAGTAATATTTTTCTGATGGATCCGAACAAGGTGGTAGACTCGATTGGATATTCTCCCAGCAACATCAACACCACCTGGAAGAACGGATCGGTCAACCTCAATTTCCGTCACCAGTTCGATTCCGCCGGAACGGAGCTCACCGCCGACGCAGACTATGTCCGGTATACCTCCTCCAGCTCCCAGTATTTCGATAATATCACCTACTATCCCGACATGACGAAGAAGAACGAGACCATCCTGACGGGGGATCTGCCCAGCAATATCAATATTTCCTCTTTCAAGGCGGATTTTTCCCATCCTTTCACCAAGGAATTCAAGCTGGAGGCCGGGGTAAAGACCAGCTATGTCACCACCGATAATACGGCCGGCTATTTTAATCTGATCAATAATGTGCCCGAGGTGGACACCACAAAAACCAACCGCTTCCGCTATGATGAGAATATCAACGCCGCCTACCTCAACCTGAACAGACAGTATAAGAAATGGGGTATCCAGGCCGGTCTCCGTTATGAAAACACCAACTATTCCGGTCACCAGTTGGGCAATGGTACGGCGACCAACCGGGATTCGACCTTCAAAAAGAGCTACAGCAGCCTCTTTCCCACGGTTTATATCAGCTACCAGGCAAATAAGAAGAATTCATTTTCCGTGAACTACGGCCGCCGTATCGACCGGCCTGCTTATGAGGATCTGAACCCTTTCCTTTTCTTCCTCGACCAGTACACCTATCAGGCGGGTAACCCCTACCTGCGGCCTCAGTTCACCCACAACGTGGAGCTGTCGCATACCTATAATAACTTCCTGACCACCACCCTGAATTACAGCTATACAAAAGACTTCTTCACGGAGACTTTTGAACAGCAGGGCCATGCCACCATCGTCCGCCGTGGAAATATCGGCAGCATGCAGAACGCCGGCATCGCCGTCAGCGCCAACGTGCCCGTCACGAAATGGTGGACCAGCATCCTTTATACCAATCTGACATACAGCGAGTTCAAAGGTCCGCTCTATGGGGAGAACATAGACGTCAGCGCGACCAACCTCATGCTGAACCTGAACAACCAGTTTACCTTTTCCCACGGCTGGGGCGCTGAAATATCCGGATTCTACCGTACCAAAGGCGTCGAAGGACAGGTCATCGTCAACCCCATGGGACAGGCTTCCGCCACCGTATCGAAGAAATTGCTCAGCGACAAGGCCAGCATCAAGCTCGGCATCCGGGATATCTTCTATACCCAGCAGGTAAAAGGATATATCAATTTCCAGCAGACAGAGGCGACCTTCCATAATTCGAGGGACAGCAGACAGGTGAGCATGACCTTCAGCTACCGTTTCGGCAAGCCGCTGAAAAGCACCGCAGGCAGAAGGCACAGCGGCGCCGGTGACGAGCAGAACCGTGTAAAGGCCGGCGGAGGGAACTGATCCGCGCGGATATTGCCGGGCACCCCCTATCTTTGCCCTACAATTTTACGCTATGCCATCCTTCGATATCGTCAGCAAAGTGGACCCGCAGGTCCTTGACAACGCGGTCAACGTGACAAAAAAAGAGATCACCAACCGGTTCGACTTCAAGGATTCACCCGTGAAGATCGAACTGAACAAAAAGGACAGTAAGATCGATCTGGAAGCGGACAGCGAAATGAAGATCAAACAGATCACCGACGTCCTCATCAGCCGCTCGATGAAGCAGGGGCTCGACCCCCTGGCATTCGACCTCAGCAAGGAACCCTATCCCAGCGGCAAGACCACGAAACAGGAGGTACCCGTCCGGAATGGTCTTAAACAGGAAGACGCCAAAAAGGTCACCAAGCTCATCAAGGACTCCGGGCTCAAGGTCCAGTCCCAGATCATGGACGATCTGGTCCGGGTAACGGCCAAAAAGATCGACGATCTCCAGGAGATCATCAAGCTCTGCAACGGGGCTAACCTCGGTATGGCCCTCCAGTTCGTCAACATGCGCAGCTGACGCCCGATCGATCCCGGACATCCTGTCTCCGGGCCCCGTTGGCATTCCGGTCCGCTGGCCCCCAAAACCCAAATTTTTTACGGATTTATTAAAAATAATTCCGTAATTTTGCCCTCTTAATAAAAAAATTGCACGGCCAAATCCGTGCAAGCCAAAAAAATAATTTATGAAAAAAGGTCTTCACCCTACCAATTACCGTTTCGTCGTTTTCAAGGACATGAGCAATGGCTACACCTTCCTCAGCCGCTCTTCCGCCCAGTCGAGAGAGACCCTGAAATGGGAAGATGGAAATGAATATCCCCTCATCAAGCTTGAAATTTCGAACACCTCACATCCCTTCTTCACCGGCAAAAATATGCTGGTAGATACGGCGGGTCGTATCGACAAGTTCAAGAAACGCTACGAAAAGAAAGCAAAATAACAACGGCCCCGTCCTCCTCAGGACAAAGCCGGACCCATAACGAAATTTTCCCTTCCCCCCTCCCGGGAAGGGATTTTTTATTGTAGATTTAGCCCATGAACACGCTGGTACTGGACGAAGCTCCCTTCATCGACGGACTGTTCCCATTTACATTGACGCGCTCCATACCCGACATCCGCATCGGGATCCTGACGCTGAGGGAGAAATGGGAAAGACTGGCGCCCGGCCTGGTCCTCGCCGCACAGGAACACCCGACCAACCCCGCGCCCCCCCGCTCCGGCAACGCCCACGACCCATCCGCCCCGGTCTTCAGCATTCCCGCGAATATTCTGCCCGACAAGACATTGGCAGAGGCGCTGAAAGGATCTTCCCCCGATCTGGACAGACTTATCGGCAGCGCCCCGGCCATCCGCCATCCCTGGGACATCTTTGCGCTCAACGACCAGG
>DATHHO010000021.1:0-8017 GCA_035317125.1 Puia sp. | reverse complement strand
ATCCCGATAAAAAGCCAGACCCCGGAGGAGATCGCGGTCAGCATCGCGGCAGAGATCATCCTGGAGAAGAACAGGGACAAACCGTAGCCATCATCCTTGTAGGATTGGGTGGGTGCTCATCCGCGCACGACCGTTCCCGTGATATATCCATACGGCTCGTCGGTGGCCATAAAGACCTCATTCCCATTGATGAGCCCGAATGGCTCCATATTGAAGGGGATATGGTGTTTGTTCGGCATCCGGAGGGTGATCTCTTTCACCGCCGCGAAATCCGCCAACACTTTTTCGCCCATGGCATATAAGGTGTGCTGCACGGAAAGACTTTTATGTCCGGCAAAAGTCTGCAACAGATTCAGGCGTATGCCTTCGTACGATTCCATAAAATCAGGATAGGGAGAATGATAGATCCAGCTGACCTCGCATTGTGTGGAGAAGATCCGGTCGCTGGTCTCCTTCAAGGTGGTATAGGGGTCTTTTTTATAATGTTCAAAACCGGAATCGGCGGTCTTCAGGATCAGCAGGTCTTTGATGCCTGCCTCTGCCGTTGAGCCTTCTCTGTTCCGTGTGATCAGGGTGGTATGTTTTTCGGATCCGCCGTTCAAAAACGCATGGGGATGCGGGCTTCCGTCAAAAACCATGCGGCTCCAGCAGTATTCCGTCAGGGCTGCCTTTACTTCCGCAACCTGCGGGTTATTTGATAAGAAATGTTCTGTCAGGTGCAGGCCGAACGCTTCGATGGAAGTGGTAAAATAGTCCTTCGCGAGGATATAGACCGTATTCTTCATGGTGTCGGTTGGCAATACCTTTGTGTTGTCACCGTGGGTATGCACGGTCTCAAAATCTCCCTGAAGAGAAATGTTCACGGAGACCTGGCGGATATCGTGCCGGTCCTGATGCCGGATGACCCTGGATAAGTTGATGGCGTTCTTCCCGTATGCGTTCTGCGCTAGCCGTGTATTCATATACCAATATAAAAAAATAGTTTTTTATTCTTAACTTTCTTTTTTACCGCTAATGGAACCGACACCAGCATTCGCCCTTCACAGCAACCATATCGTGTTCCCCGATGGAGTCAGGGAAGCGACCCTTATCATCCGGGATGGGCTGATACAGGATGTGATGGAGGGGCCAGCCGGGGATCTGCCGTACAGTCTGGTGGATGTCGGGGATAAGACCCTTATGCCGGGGCTGACCGATCCGCATGTGCATATCAACGAGCCGGGCAGGACAGATTGGGAAGGGTTCGATACAGCTACCCGGTCGGCCCTTGCGGGCGGACTGACCATGCTTGTGGACATGCCGCTGAATTCCTCACCGGTGACCACATCCGTTGTCGCGTTCGACCGGAAGCTTGCTGCCGCTGCGGACCGGCTGTATACCGATTGCGGGTTCTGGGGTGGAGTTGTCCCCGGAAATGAAAAGGATATCCGGCCGCTGATCGAAAAAGGGGTATTGGGTTTCAAAGCCTTTCTCACCCACTCGGGCATCGATGAATTTCCCAACGCCCGGGTAGAAGACCTGCGGAAGGCCATGCCAATTATTGCAGCATATGGCTTGCCGCTGCTGGTGCATTGCGAGTGGGAATGGGGGGGCGTCGCCGAAGCTGCTGTGGCCGCCGGGGTTTCGATGGGAGTCACGGGCTCCGAAGTCGTCGCACCGGCTGACCCCCGGTCCTATGCTGCCTATCTCGCGTCCCGCCCTTCCAGATGGGAAGACGACGCGATCGCGCTGATGATCGGCTTGTGCGAGGAGTATGGTTGTCGTACGCATATCGTTCATCTGTCTTCGGCGGATTCGGTCAGCCAGATCCGGCAGGCAAAGAAGAAAGGCCTGCCTCTCACCGCAGAGACGGCGCAGCATTATCTGTATTTCTCGGCGGAAAAGATTGGGGATGGGCAGCCGCTCTTCAAATGCGCGCCACCGATCCGGAATGAAAATAACCGGCAAAGATTATGGGATGCGTTGCTGGACGGGACCATCGATCTTGTCGCTACCGACCATTCGCCTGCCCCGCCTGACCTGAAGGAACTGGCGAGCGGCGATCTGACAAAGGCATGGGGTGGCATATCTTCCATACAGCTCGCCCTTCCGGTCTTATGGACGGCTGCGAGGGAAAGAGGCGGCTCTTTACCCCAGCTGGTGAAATGGCTGAGTTCGGGCCCTGCCTTGCTGACCGGTCAGTCGTCTGTGAGAGGCGTCATCGCGGCTGGCTATGAAGCCGACCTGATCATGTGGGAGCCGGAGCAGCGTTTCCGGGTCACCGCAGAGATCCTTTATCACAAACACCGGATAACGCCCTATCTGGGTGAAGAGCTGTATGGGGTGGTGGAGCAGACCTACCTGCATGGACGGAAGGTATTCGACAACGGATCGTTCACGCTGCCGGCGAGGGGGAAGATCATTTTAAGATAAAGAAACGATGATGAGCACAACAAGAGCAAGAGCGGAAAAGATATTTTCGAGGATCGGTGAGCTGGCTTCCGTGAGCGAGGTTCCCGGCTCCATTACCCGTGTATTCGGAACGCCGTCCTTTCTGGAAGGGGCTGCGATGGTGCTGCGGTGGATGCAGGAGGCCGGCCTCGAGTCGAGGATCGATGCCATCGGCAACGTAAGAGGGATCCTGCGTTGCGGAAATGCCACCGCAAAGACATTCGTCATCGCTTCGCACATCGATACTGTGAGGAATGCGGGTCGGTTCGATGGTCCGCTTGGCGTTCTGGCCGGGCTTGACCAGCTGGAAGAGCTTATCCGGTCGGGCCGGGAAATTCCTTTTCATATCGAGCTCATTGCCTTCAGCGATGAAGAGGGCGTACGGTTCCAGACCACTTATCTGGGCAGCAAGGTCGTTGCCGGCCATTTTGACGAGGCCACCCTGGAGCGGAAGGATGGATCGGGCGTCAGCCTGCGCGAAGTGCTGAATCAGCTCTCCGATTCCGCGGATGGGACCGGACGGCCACCGGCGCCCCCGGCATCGCAGCTATTGGCGCCCCCGGCATCGGGGTCACCGGCGCCCCTGGCATCGTCTTACGAGATCATGGGCAGGCTAAGGCAGGAGGCGATCGCGCCGGAGATTTGGCTTGGCTATTTCGAGCTGCATATCGAGCAGGGTCCGGTGCTCTATGAACGAAATATTCCGGTGGCCATCGTCACGGCGATAGCAGGCCAGATGCGTGCGGAGATCATTTTCCGGGGCATGGCGGGGCATGCGGGGACGGTGCCGATGGATATGCGCAGCGACGCTTTATGCGCGGCCTCGGAATTCATTCTGGAAGTGGAAAAAATGGCCCTTGGCAACAAAGAGGGGCTGGTCGCCACGGTAGGAAAGCTGTATATCGGGGACGCAGCCGGTAATGTGATCCCGGGAGAGGTCGTCTGCAGCCTGGATATGCGATGCGCGGATGAGGCGGTGCTGTCATTTTCCTATAAAAAAATAAGGCAAGTCTGTCAGGAGATCGCTAACCGGCGTAATATTGTCCTTGAGTGGAGCCTGGTCCAGGGATCGGGTCCGGTGGGCTGCGATCCCCGGATGAAGGACTTGCTGGCGGAGGCTGTACGGGAGAGCGGTTTCGAACCGGTGGAACTGGTGAGCGGAGCGGGGCATGATGCCGTTCCGGTATCGGTGGTATCGCCGGTGTCCATGCTGTTCGTGCGTTGTTACAAAGGGATCAGTCATAATCCCCTGGAGAATGTGGAGCTGGAAGATATGGCTGCGGCTATCGCCGTTACGGATCGGTTTATTCATCAATTGACAGCATTATGGAAATATCAGCCTTGACAAGATCGGTAGTAAAAAGGAACCACGCGCTGATCAGCCCGGATGGGTATATCAACAGCCGGGTGCCGGGGTGGGACAACTGTACGGTAAATGTGATCATCAATGAACAGATGGGGGCCCGTCTTTGCCAGACGATCGTTACGTGTACGCGTGACAGTAAGATCGCCGGTAAGACATCGGAGTCGCAACTGTTCTTTTATGTGGTGAGCGGACAGTGCATGGCTACGGTGGGCGGAACGGCAAGGCGGATGCAGGAGGGACATTTTGTCTATGTGCCCATCGGCGGGACCTATGGCTTCGACCAGTTTGGAGAGGGCGCGCAGCTGCTCAGCTTCCATAAGACGTACGAACGGCTGGAGGGATACCCCGTACCGGGAGTCCTGTTCGGGGATGCGGCGAAGTTCCCCGGCAACGAATACCTTGGAGACCCCGCATTGCGGCTGCAGGTGCTGTTGCCCGACGAACTGTCCTTCGATATGGCCGTGAATATTTTTACCTATGATCCCGGTGGCCATCTTCCCCTGGTGGAAACGCATATCATGGAACATGGGCTGCTGTATCTGCAGGGGCAGGGCATCTATATGCTGGACAAGGATTGGTATCCAGTCCGGAAAGGAGATTCCATCTGGATGGCGCCGTATTGTCAGCAATGGTTCACCGCTATGGGAAAGGAGCCGGCCGTATATATCTATTATAAGAATGTCAACCGGTTCCCGACGGTCGTATAAGGATGGGGCGACTGCTTAAACTAATTCTAGTAATCCGAATATGACAATAGCGGAATTAAATAACCTTGACAAGGACCAGCTTCGGGCGGAGCTGACAAAATGTTGCGGCGCCGCGGCCTGGGTTGATAGAATGCTGGGAGCTTTCCCCGCAGCGGATTTGCAGGCCCTGCTGGTCGCGGCGGAAAAAGCCTGGTATTCCTGTGAAGAAAAAGATTGGCTGGAAGCGTTCCGCCATCATCCCCGGATCGGCGACATTCATTCCCTTGCGGAAAAATATGGCGACGCAGGATCGGCCAAAGGCGCTGTCCCTCCCCCCGGCTCCGGAACGGAACAATGGGCGGCATCCGAACAAGCCGGCGTCAATACCGCATCGCAGGAAGTGCTGATGGAACTGGCGGATGGGAACAGGATATACGAAGAAAAATTCGGTTATATTTTTATCGTGTGCGCCACGGGCATGTCGGCTATGGAAATGCTGGCGTTGCTTAAGGGGCGATTGATGAATGCGCCCGGCGCGGAGATAAATATGGCGATGATGGAACAAAACAAGATCACGAAGATCAGGCTTGAAAAATTGGTATCATGAGCGGCATAACGACACATGTATTGGATACGTCAACTGGCCGGCCAGCACAGGGAATCCCTGTAATCCTGTTCCGCCAGACAGCGGGGGACGGGCAGTTGCAGGAGATCGCCCGGGGCCTGACGGATGCCGATGGAAGGAACCGGAACCTTCTTCCCAATGGGGCGGTGGTGGAGAAAGGCGTCTATAAGCTGAGGTTCGAAACCAAAGAATATTTTACCCGGCGGGCAGGGGGCTCCCTCTACCCCTTTGTAGAGATCATCTTCGAGATCAGCACCGGCGAGCATTACCATATTCCACTTCTGTTGAGCCCTTTCGGGTATTCTACTTACCGGGGTTCCTGACACCAGGGCGCTCTTTTAAAATTACAATCATGCAATTTTCCGTAAACGATATTGAAAAACAGGGCCTGCTGGACGAACTGCGGAAGGCCAATCTCAGCTTCCAGCAACAATACCCGGGGGATCGTCCCGATCGTCAGCCCGTCCACACCGTATATGGAGGCGCCAATCTTTTCCGGTCAGACACCTGTGTGAAAATGGGGGAGACCGCCCTGAAGAACCTGCAAACCTATGCGCCTGATTTTTCCGCACTCGCCAGGGTCCTGCAACTGGAGGGATATGAATCCCTGCCGCAGGACGAAAAGGAAGTGGTGGCGCTTGCGCAGAAACTGGAAAAGATGGGAGACGCGGAGCGGCGCAGGGAGAAGGCATGGCTTGCCTGGGCGGTCTATTCCCGGATCGCCGGAAAACTGAAGGAGGAGCCGGTCGAGGATTTCCGGATCGATTTTGAAGATGGCTTTGGCAACCGCCCCGATGCAGAAGAGGACGAGACGGCCATCCATGCGGCCGATGAGCTCGCATCCGGTATGGAGAAAAAGACGGTCGCTCCTTTTATCGGTATCCGGATCAAGCCTTTTACGGAGGACCTGAAAAACCGCGGAATGCGCACTCTTGATCTTTTTCTTACCCGTCTGCTGGAGAAGAGCGGGGGAAGATTGCCTCAAAATTTTGTCGTGATGCTGCCCAAGGTCACCATACCTGAGCAGATGACGGCACTGGTAAGATTGTTTGCGCTCATCGAAAAGGCGAACAGCCTGCCGCCAGGTTCCCTGCGGATGGAGATCATGGTGGAGGCCACCCAGATCATCATGGATGAAGAAGGGCGTAATCCCCTTCTGCGGATCATCCGGGCCGGTGAAGGCCGCTGTGTCGCCGCGCATTTCGGGACCTATGATTATACGGCGTCCTGTGGCATTACGGCCAGGTATCAGACCATGGACCATCCCGTCTGTGATTTTGCGCATCATATGACCAAGGTAGCTCTGGCGGGAACGGGTATTTTCCTGTCCGATGGAGCTACCAACATCATACCTGTAGGTCCTCACCGCGGCGACCACCTGAGTGTTGAACAGCTGGAGGAAAACCGGCAGGCTGTACACAGGGCCTGGAGGATCGGGTTCGGCCACACGATGCATTCGCTGATCAATGGTTTTTATCAGGGCTGGGACCTTAATCCCGCGCAGCTGCCCATGCGATATGCGGCTACTTATGCCTTCTTTCTGAGCAGTCTGGAAGATGCAGTGCATCGCCTTAAGATATTCGTGGAGCGTGCCGCCATTTCGACGCTTACCGGCGACATCTTCGACGATGCGGCTACCGGGCAGGGGCTGCTGAATTTCTTTCTGAAGGCCATGAATTGCGGAGCCATCCGCGAAGAAGAGGCGCTGGCAACGGGGTTGACGCTTGAAGAGATCCGCAGCCGCTCATTCTACAAAATTTTGCAGGGGCGCAGGGGAAATAAGTAACTTTTTTTTCTTAACTTGACTTATCTGTCGCTTTCGGTTCTTGCCCCGCTATCCATCTTATCATCAGTTATATCATTTATGCATCTGACACCCAGAGAAACGGAAAAACTATTGCTGTTCCTGGCGGGGGAACTGGCTGAAAAAAGATTGGCCAGAGGGTTGAAGCTGAATTATTCCGAAGCCATCGCCCTGATCAGCAGCCGTCTTCAGGAGGCAGCCCGCGATGGCAGGCCTGTAGCGGAGCTGATGCAATATGGAGCGACCATCCTGTCCCGGAAAGATGTGATGGAAGGCATCCCTGAAATGGTCAGTGAGATCCAGATCGAGGCTACTTTCCCCGATGGCACCAAGCTGGTGACGGTGCATGCTCCGATCCGGTAACTGCCCCGGCCATATAGCCGGTCATCCTGTACGGTAACAGTAAATTTATTCCAATAACATGATACCCGGAGAATATATTTTGGCAGCCGGCGATATCGCCTGCAATACCGGCCGCCGGACGGTGGCGATGACCGTTGTAAATACGGGAGACCGTCCCGTCCAGGTCGGTTCTCATTTTCATTTCTTCGAAGTGAACAAGGAAATGAAATTCCCCCGGGATAGCGCTTTCGGGATGCGCCTGAATATCCCGGCCGGCACCGCCACCCGTTTTGAGCCGGGAGAAGAGAAAGAGGTGATCCTGGTGACCAGGGGAGGAACTGGCGCTGCTGCGCAGAGCAAGGCTGGCGGGGCTGCGGCCCATGACAAGGTTGTGGGGGCTGCGGGCTTTCCCGGAACTGAGGCTTTTCCCGATGCGGCGGCCCATGACAAGGTTCCCGGAACCGCGGCCTTTCCCGATGCGGCAGCCCCGGGTTTTTTTATCAGCCGGACAAAATACGCCAACCTGTATGGCCCCACGACGGGCGACAAGGTGCGGCTGGGGGATACGGAATTATTTATCGGGATCGAAAAAGATCATACCCTGTATGGGGACGAGATAAAATTCGGAGGCGGGAAGACCATCCGGGACGGCATGTCCCAATCGGCCACGGCTACCCGCGATGAAGGGGTACTGGATCTTGTGATCACGGGTGTGATGATCATCGACCATTGGGGCATCGTAAAGGCGGATATTGGTATAAAGG
>DATHHO010000020.1:0-11216 GCA_035317125.1 Puia sp. | reverse complement strand
CTTCGCAATCCGTAAAGGCATAAAGGGCGTCGATGGCGATATCCGGAGATATGCCCGGGGCCAGGTCGACCTGGATCTCCACTTCGGCGGCGGTGTTGTCCGTTACTTTCCTGACCTTTATCTTTCCCTGCTCGTTGGCCTTGATGATGGAATCGATAAGGGTGGTGGTCGTGACGCCATAAGGGACGTCTTTGATCAACAGCGTCTTCTTGTCCGATTCCTCTATCCGGGTCCTCACTCTGACCTTGCCACCGCGTTTACCATCATTATAATTCGTGATATCGATCATGCCACCCGTGAGGAAGTCGGGGTAGATCTCGAATTTTCTTCCTTTCAGATATTTGATGGCTGCTTCGCACAGCTCGCAAAAATTATGCGGGAGGATCTTGGTGGCCAGCCCCACGGCGATGCCTTCTGCGCCCTGAGCCAGCAGCAGCGGGAATTTCATCGGGAGGGTGACCGGCTCGTTCTTGCGGCCGTCATAGCTCAGCTGCCATTCGGTGGTCTTGCTATTGAAAGCAACTTCCAGCGCGAATTTACTGGGACGCGCCTCTATATACCGGGAGGCGGCCGCATCATCGCCTGTCCGGGTATCGCCCCAGTTGCCCTGGGTGTCGATAAGCAGGTCTTTCTGACCCATGTTCACAAGGGCTTCGCCGATGCTGGCGTCCCCGTGAGGATGGTATTGCATGCTCTGGCCGATGATATTGGCCACTTTGTTATACCGGCCATCGTCCATTTCTTTCATAGCATGAAGGATCCTGCGCTGCACAGGCTTCAGCCCGTCCTCGACGGCAGGGACGGCCCTTTCAAGGATCACATAGGAGGCATAATCCAGGAACCAGGTCTTGTACTGCCCGGTGACACCCGACTCATTTTCATGAAAATCACTTGCTATTTTGATCTTGGCCATTTATTCTTTATTTGAAATCAATATTTTTTCCTTGTCCCGATGCCTGTTCAGTCGCTGTCCGATGAGCCCGCGGATCCCTCCTGTCCCGAGCCGCTACCCGATGCCCGCTGAGTTCTCTATCCCGTATGGAATCATCCCTGGCGCCCTCCAGGTCATCCCTGTTTCCCGATCATTCCCAGATGGGTGTCCTTAAACCCGCTGAAATATTTCAATCCATACCCCATTCCCCTGTCCATGCAGGAATGCCCGAACAGGATGAGACCCGCAAATTCCAGCGCCTGGTGGCCGGTGTAAAGGCCTGCCAGATAAAGAAGGATGGCAACGCCCTTATGATGCACAAAATTGTAACACACGGCCCCTGCCCTGCTGCCCGCAAGATAACCGAGCATGCTGAGGTCCGGGGCCAGGATCCAGACCAGCCACCAGTACCAGGCATAATGCAGGGTAGCCAGCAAGCTGATGCTCAGCAAAAACATGGCGGCTTCTTCGAGTTTTATCAGGTTTTTCATGCGTTATATTCAGGTCCGGGTCTCGTGCTCTGACGTCTGTGCGGCGATCATTGACTTTACCTGGGACGATTCCCGTTGCAAAATTCATTCCGGCCCGGCTGGTCTGCTATACCGCTGGCTCCGTTACCGCCCCCTTGCTTTTGATCTCAAAATCCCGCATGCCTCTGGGTTCGCCCTGCACATCGATCTCACCGCTGGCGATAAGCTGCTTCAGACGCCACAGCAGATAGGCGTCTCCGGTAGTCTGCTTCCCCTTCGACAGGAACTGGTGGATCAGCTTATTTGCCTTTACCCAGTCACCCGTGATGAATTTTTTCAGCTCCTCATCAAAGAAAGCATAATCATACTGGCTCAGTTTCTTTCCTCCTTCCAATATGCGGACCCCTTTCCCTTCCTGACTGAGCCTGCTCCATTCATCGGGGTCTATTTCGAATTCACTCAGGGTAACAGGCCTCGCCAATTTCCTTGCCTTCAGAAACTCTCTTGCCGGTATTTCAAACAGATTATCGGGATAAAAAATATGCCCCTTCTCATTGATAAACGGCAGATTGTTCAGGTACAAAATAAATATTCTGCCCTGAAAATCCTTCAGCTGGCTCATCAGCCAGAAATAGCCGCTGACATCATGCTTATTCTGCGCAGCCCAGATCCAGACTTTTTCATCCGGATCGTCCCGGAGCTTTTCGATCAGCGCGGCGACGGTAGCATTATCGTCAGTGACGGAGCCATTGTCCACCAGGCCTTCATAATCACCGCCGGCGAGAACGCCGCGCCACCATTCTTTGCGAGCCTCGATGCCTTCGGCGGTAAAAATATTTCCGATTGGTCCTACGGCAAAGTCGTCATTGATGCGGATCATATCGCCATCCATGGAGGGATCCAGCTCAAAGGATTTTTTCAATTGTTCCGCGTCCGCGGGCTGAAAAACAATATGGATCATATCTCCGAAATTTATTTATTTTTTGAGTTTCCCTTTTTTTGAAGAATGCTTCAATACTTTTTTGTTCTCTTTTCTCTAACATTTTGCGGACAGCCAGATTATTTTCTACGTGTTCTTTTGCAATAAGAATTTCCCCCTTCAAGTCCTTTTCAAGTACATTATGACTGGTCAGTTCAGTAGCAAAGTCCTTTGCCTTGATAGTTAAAGTCGGCAAAAAATCTGCCAACGCACGGTTATCCGGTATCGATAGTTTTCTCTTCATATCATTGGTAGAGAAGCCTCCGAACAAGGCTTTATCTCCCTTTGACCGGATGACCGCAAATCCCCTGTGATCGACTCCCCTTTCAAAAATGATCCCGGAAAGTTTTTTCTCCGATTTCGATAATTTTTCCCGGGCCGTAACTCTGGCTATGTCCAGAAGCCTTTGCTCGATGACCTCCTGCTTGCGGGTCTGGACTGCAAAATAGGTCTGAGCAAATGCGATCTCAGGTTTTATCGGATCGCCATTCTGAGCGATCAGATAACAGGCGTATCTGGTTAGGGCGATGTCTTCTACTTCACGCTGCGCGCCCTTTGCGAGAAGGATCATTTTGTTGGAATCAACAAAATGATCCACAATTCGAGAGCCGCCATTCTTGCAAGCCTCTTTTGCCTTCTCAATAACTTTTACAAAGTTTCTCCATTCTGAATAGTTGAAGATCTCTTGTAGCTCTCGCGCACTCCAGCATTCAACATCTTTATATACATAACACGCTTGCTCAAACTTCTCAAATAATTCGTGAATTAACTCTTGTTTCATAAAAAAGGTTTTTGCAATTTTAAACACTTTTTTATGGAAAAATCTTACAAAATATCCACGTCCATTTTGCCATAATTGATCATTTTCCCGAAATCGGCAAAATGATCGCGCCCCCCAATATCTACGCAGCAGCCGAATCCGTACCCGAAGGCAGCGTAGTATCCGCAAGGTCCACCTCCACCTTCAGATTATTGATAATAAACTCCTGCCGTTCCTGGGTATTCTTACCCATATAGTATTCAAGGATATGCTGAATATGCGTTTCCGGCATGATCAGCACCGGCTGTACCCGCATTTCAGGACCGATAAACCGGGCGAACTCGTCCGGGGATATCTCTCCAAGACCCTTGAAACGGGTGATCTCGGGCTTGCCGGTCAGTTTCTTCACTGCGGCTTGTTTTTCCGACTCATCATAACAATAAATGGTCTCCTGTTTGTTACGCACCCGGAACAGCGGCGTATCGAGTACGTATACGTGCCCATTCTTTACCAGGTCCGGAAAGAACTGGAGAAAGAAGGTCATCAGCAGCAGACGGATATGCATTCCGTCGACATCCGCATCCGTGGCGAAGACGATCTTGTTGTAACGCAGCCCCTCGATACCTTCTTCTATATTCAGCGCATGCTGGAGGAGGTTGAACTCCTCGTTCTCATACACGACTTTCTTGGTCAGACCATAACAGTTCAGGGGTTTGCCTCTCAGGCTGAATACAGCCTGTCTTTCCACATCCCTGGCCTTGGTGATGCTGCCGCTGGCAGAGTCCCCTTCCGTGATGAAAATGGTGCTTTCTTTCTGCTTTTCGAGGATGACCTCCTTATCTTTTCCGCTGGGCTCTTCATTATAATGATAGCGGCAGTCGCGTAGCTTACGGTTGTGCAGGTTGGCTTTTTTGGCGCGTTCATTGGCCAGCTTTTTGATGCCGGCCAGCTCTTTCCGCTCCCGTTCGCTCTGCTCGATCCTTTTTTTCAGCGCATCGGCCGTGGTGGGATTCTTGTGGAGATAATTATCCAGCTCTTTGGCCAGAAAATCCGTGATGAAATTCTTCACGCTGGCCCCGCCCTCTGACATGTACTGGCTGCCCAGCTTCGTCTTGGTCTGCGATTCAAAGACCGGTTCCACCACCCGCACGGATATAGCCGCGGCGATGCTCTGGCGGATATCGGAGGCCTCATAATCTTTCTTATAAAAGTCCCGGATCACCTTCACGAAACTTTCCCGGAAAGCCTGCTGATGCGTACCCCCCTGAGTGGTGTACTGTCCGTTCACGAAACTGAAGATCTCTTCTCCGTAATCATTGTTGTGCGCGAGGGCCACTTCAATATCTTCGGCCTTCAGGTGTATGATAGGATAACGCAGCTCATCCTCATTGGTGCGGCGCTGCAGGAGGTCGAGCAGACCGTTCTTCGAGACGTATTTTTTTCCATTGAAATTGATGATAAGCCCCGCGTTGAGATAGCAATAGTTCCAGCACTGGTTGTCCAGGTATTCGTGGATATAGTGGAAATTCTTGAATACGGATTCGTCGGGGATAAAGGTGACCAGCGTGCCATTGGGCTCGTCCGTCTTCACTTCTTTAAATTCTTTGGAGAGTATCCCTTTTGCGAATTCTGCTGTTTTTTCTTTGCCCTCGCGGAAGGCGGTGACCTTGAAGTAATCGCTCAGCGCATTTACGGCCTTGGTACCTACCCCGTTCAGCCCCACCGATTTCTGGAAGGCCTTGCTGTCATATTTTGCGCCGGTATTGATCTTGCTGACGACATCGACGACTTTACCAAGGGGAATGCCACGGCCGAAGTCCCGGATGGTGACGGATTTCTTGTCGATATCGATCTCCACCTGCTTGCCATATCCCATGGTGTGCTCATCGATACAGTTATCGATGACTTCCTTGATCATAACATAGATACCATCATCTGGGCTGCTGCCATCCCCCAGCTTCCCGATATACATACCGGGACGGAGACGGATATGCTCACGCCAGTCGAGGGTTTTGACGCTGTCCTCCGTGTAGTCAAATAGATTCTGCTTTTCTGCCATAGGATCTGATATGTCGGTTTTCGGTATGTGCCCCTGAGGGATTATTTTTTCGTACCTACTTAACGTAAAAAAAGCCATTTTTGCATTCAGCTGCAAAAATAGTTGAAAATCAAATATTTAGAAAGCTGTTTATCAACGATCACTCCTTAATCGGCTATAAATCAAGGGGCAAATATAACAAACGCAGGGAGAGCCGCATTCCCAGACTTATACACAGTGTGAATAAAGAATCGTTGCTACATTCGCAGCATGACAGAAAAAATGATAGACCTGGAGGGGTTATCGGTGTCGCTTGGAGGAGTTTGCATCCTCGGTAATATTGATCTTTCCATCCACCGGGGCGAGCAATGGCTGATCACGGGTCCTTCGGGGAGCGGCAAGACGGTGCTGGCCCATACGCTGATGGGGAGACATTATCATACGGGGGTGATGCGGCTGGGGACGAAATGTGCAGATGCCGTAAAAGCGACCGGGACAGATGACCGGCGCGGCCATGAGGTACCATTGCGGATCTCGATCGTCGAGCAACAGCACCGTTTCAGGAACCTCCCGGGAGCCACAGAGCTGTATTATCAGCAGCGGTTCAATTCCAGTGATGCGGAGCTGACCATTACGGTGGAGCAGGAACTGCGTGAGTATGCCTTTATGGAAAAAGCCGATGCCGGGGAGTGGGTGGAAGGGCTGCATATCGGACACCTGCTGTCCAAACCGCTGATACAGCTTTCGAACGGAGAAAATAAAAGAGTGCAGCTGGCTATTGCCTTGTCGGCCGGCCCGGATCTGCTGATCCTCGATAATCCTTTTATCGGCCTGGACCTGGAAGGAAGGGAAACGCTGCACCGGCTGATCGACCTGCTTTCGGCCAGGGGGATCCAGATCCTGTTGGTCAGTTCGGCCCGGGAAATTCCGGATGCCATTACCCATGTTGCCAGGCTGGAAAAGGGAAGGATAGTGCTTGCCGGCGCCAAACAAGCGTTCCACCTGATGGATACGGAGGCAGCGGCCGAAGGCAGGGTGCGGCTCGATACAGCCATTCTCGACCAGCTCAGACACCCGGTGGCAGAATTTGCAGTTGCCGTAAAGATGGTGGATGTAGTGATCCGTTACGGGGAAACGATAATATTGAACGACATCAACTGGGAAGTCAGGAAAGGCGAAAGATGGAATGTTTCCGGGCCGAACGGAGCAGGAAAATCCACCCTGCTCAGCCTGATCACGGCGGATAATCCCCAGGCCTATGCAAACCAGATCTGGCTGTTCGACCGGAGAAGGGGCTCGGGGGAAAGCATCTGGGATATAAAACAGAAGATAGGCTTTGTCTCCCCCGAACTACATCTCTATTTCGATTACGGAGCTACCTGCCACGAAGTGATCGCTTCGGGTCTTTTCGATACGATCGGCTTATTCCGCACCCTCAGCCCGGGACAGGAGACAAGCGTCCTGCTGTGGATGCGGCTGCTGTCACTCGGGGAAGTCAGAGACAAAAGATTGGCCCAGCTGTCAACCGGCCAGCAGCGGATGGTGTTGCTGGCAAGGGCCCTGATCAAAAACCCGCCGATGCTTATTCTGGACGAGCCTTGCCAGGGGCTCGATGAGGACCAGACCCTTTATTTTAAAGAGCTGATCAGCGAGCTCTGCGAAGCCTTCGCCACTACGCTGATATATGTAAGCCATTATTCGCAGGAGATCCCCGGGACTGTGAACAGATTCTTAAAATTAACAAATGGATCCATGGTGAATGCGTAAGGTCATGAAGGCATTCTGATCCTGACCAATGTCCCAGGCCCGTCCTGACCCGGCCCCGGCATCCCACCGGAATACAATCGTCTGAAACCCTTTTCTGCAAAGGGTTATGCAGCATTATTTTCCAGACATCCCTTTGGTGAAAGACAAAAATGATCACCGGTTTTTTATCGTCAATGTATATCCGCAAACGACCTGTGGCCCAGGTTAGTGTAGAATATTTTCCACAGGGCCAGATGACCTGTTAAAAAGTTATGGCACAGTCCTTGTTTAAGTAACATCAGACCTCTTCTCTGATGCGTAGATAGAAATGTGTTCTATGGAAAGCCGCTATCAATATTTATTAATCTTTTTAATTCTCGATTTATGAAATTTACCAAATTCAGATTGGCGGCTGTGACCGTTGTTGCAGCAGGATTATTTGCGTTCAATACGCTCAAATCAGGATCTATTAAAGGCACAGTATCCCCTTCCGAAGGTGCGGTAAGGGCATGGGCTGAATCTTCTACGGATACGTTGAAAGCTCTTATTATAAATGGGGCTTACGAAATATCGGATGCCAAGCCGGGCATGTATAAGCTGATCATCGAAGCCAAACCGCCCTATAAGAATGCGGCCAAGGACGGAGTGACGGTATCGGATGGCCAGGCAGCGGATGCCGGCGAGATCAAGCTCGAAAAATAAGGGGTAAGGGGATAATTAGCGAATGCCGTCGCCATCATGGGGACGGCATTCTCATGTCTGGTCGTTTTGCCGACCCTTCAGGCCGGGATCAGGACTGTCCGGTGAGCCGGTCGGCGGACCATCGGCCGCTCCCGTTCAATGCCAGCGCGATGGCAAGCCCGATCACCAGCAAATGATATTCAAAGCCTTCACCCGGCTGGGTTCCCGACCAGTTTGCAAAAAAACCGTTCACCTGATGAACCCTGATGATCATGCCCAGGAACAGGATGATCAGGGCAATACCCCAGAGACGACCCGCAATCCCTGCTATCAGACAGACCGATCCTGCCGATTCGATAAAGATGACCAGGAAGGAAACAAGCCAGGACAGGTGCAGCGTTCCCGTAAAATAATTCATCGTCCCGGTAAACCCCGATCCCCCAAACCAACCCAATGTTTTCTGTGCCCCATGAGGGAAAATGACGATCCCGAGGGTCATTCTGAGGATCAGACCGGTCCAGTCGTTGCCGGCCTGAAAAATAATTGCTTTCATTTCTTTTAGTTTAATACTGCAAAACAAAAAGAAACCGGCAGAAAAATAATTAAGCTAGTTTAAGAAATAGTTCGCCGGGAAAGTTGGCCGCGCAGCATGCTGAGGAACTCCGGGGTGATGCCCAGATAGGAAGCGATCTGCTTCTGCGAAATGCGTTGCTCCAGGGTAGGATATTTCTCCTGAAAATGCCGGTACCGCTCTTCTGCATTATCCGAAAGCCCTTGCTGGATGCGGCGTTGCAGGGAAATAAAAGAGTTCTGGAAAAGGATCCGGAGGAACCGCTCGAATTTCGGTACACGGTCGCAGAGTAAGTCATAATCCTCCTTGCTCAGCTGGAGGACCTCACTTTCCTCGATGGCCTGGATACTATAAAAGGACGGGGTCTGAAGCGTAAAACTCTCGATGTCCATGGCCCACCAGTCTTCCGGTGCGAACTTCACGATATGCCCGGCGCCCTTGTCATCGGTATAAAAGACTTTCAGACATCCTTTTTCGACAAACGACATGTTACGGCAGGTGCTCTCCGCATGGAGCAGGAATTCGTTACGCCGGATAGTACGGGAATGGAAGAGAGAGGTGAACAGACCGAGTTCTTCCTCGTCCAGCGTGATGTAGGTGCTGATATTTCGTATGATCCGGTCGTAATCCATTGGATGGCTGTTCCGCCCTGCAAAGCTATCCCTTTTAACAATTTTCGAAAATAATAATAACTAATTGATTATCATCATATTGAGATTAATTTACCATGAATTCGTCCATGTTCCCGCAAGAGTTCCCGGCGGATAAGGGTAAAACCCGTAGATTTGTATTGTCGCATAACTCTAACCGGCGATTACTTACTACCCAACTTCTTACGATCCCATTAATTTCTGCTACGACCCGTTAATTCTGATTTATTTTTTTATTTATTTAAAAAAAGTGATGTATGTACTCGTATGCGCTATTGGAAAAAGGGTGTTATTACCTGATTCAGGAAAAAGAGGAAGGTCCAGTCGGTCTGATCAAAGTCAACATGGAATCGGATCATTGCATGTATGTGTCCAAATATGCCGATGCGACTGTGGTGGAATGGAAGAAGAAGACGGATCCTATTTTCGATATCCTGGAGTTGCTGGGGGATGAAAAGGTGAAGGCCTGGGAGTCGATCTATAATGATAACCAGGGCACGTATAATTATGAAGAGGATGAGGAATAAAAGTTACATCGCGATCTGCCGGCGGCGGATGCCATAGCTCCATAATCCCAGACAAGTGATGACGGCGGAGAGCAGCAGGCTGATATAGTAGATCATGAAACTGTCCTGCTTGTCGATCGTGGAGGGATGGACGCGGATGAAGATGTAGATGATGATAAAGCTACCGTAAGCAAATAATAAAGCGGCGTGGACGAATACCATCGAGTTCTCGAACGAGGTATGTTCCATTTTCTTCATATACTGCACCAGCCCCGTGATGCTGTAGCTGAACACCAGCAGCATCCCCGCTCCGATGATCAGTGCGCTGGAAAGCGTATCATAGCCTTTCCAGTCGAGCAGTCCCCCTTCCATGAGGAGGAACAGGAACAACACCAGCAAAATGTGTTTTTTATGTTTTTTACCGGGAGCCGAATATAAAAAGATCAGCAGTATGAGCGGGGTGTCGAGCAGATTGTAGATAAGCTTGATCCGGTCCTGAAGAGGCGTATGACCTGCCTGAACGGCAAAGGCGGATCCAAAGTTGGGGAGATTTACCAGTCCGGTGGCCAGCCAGTAGAGGCCAACCATCCAGTATGCCTTGTCTTTCCGCATTTTTTTCCAGAAGAGGAGGATCAAAGGGATAAAGCAAAGCGCAATCGCCAGGTTGGAAATAACATTGTACAGCACGGTATAAATGCCGGTCTTCACAGGATGATAAGTTTCTTATAAAGCGAACAAAAGACGTTTTTATTATCAGTAAAACTACTCGGTTTTGTTCATAAATTACGGGGGTTTACAAAGGCCCGCGGGGGCGTCATTTGCGCTACGGGGCGAGTTTCGGTGAGCAGATTTCCCTATTTTTACAGTTAACATGATCGCACAGCAGACCATACAGCAGATATTAAGCAGGATCGATATTATCGAGATCGTCGGAGGCTTTGTAAAGCTGAAAAAAAGGGGGGCGAATTACATGGGCCTGTGCCCGTTCCACAACGAAAAAAGCCCTTCCTTCACCGTCTCTCCGGCCAAAGAGATCTATAAATGTTTTGGCTGCGGACGCAGCGGGAATACCATCAGTTTCCTCATGGAGCATGAGAAGTATTCTTATGCCGAGGCCCTGCGCTGGCTGGCGGCCAAATACAATGTGGAGATCGAAGAAAAAGAGATCAGCCCGGAGCTTCGCCAGCAGCAGCAGGTGGCGGAAAGCCTCTATATCATCAATGGTTTCGCACAGAAATATTTCCATGAGAACCTTTTCAATAAGGAGGAAGGCCAGGACGTAGGGCTCAGCTATCTCAGGGAAAGAGGTTTCCGGGAGGATATCATCCGGAAATTTCAGCTCGGCTATGGCCTCGATCAGCGGGATGATTTTGCCAAAGCTGCCCTCGCAGCCCAGTACAATATAGAATACCTGCAGAAAAGCGGACTGATCGTGGTGCGGGACGAACGGCCGCAGGACAATTACCGCGGGCGCATCATTTTCCCCATCCACAATAATTCGGGAAAGACCATCGGATTCGGGGCACGTATTATTAAGACGAATGACCGTGCGCCGAAATATATCAACACCCCCGAAAACGAGATCTATGTAAAAAGCAAGATCCTCTATGGCAGTTGGCTCGCCAGACAGGCGATCGACAAACAGGATGAATGCCTGCTGGTAGAGGGATATACGGATGTCGTGTCGCTGCACCAGGCGGGTATCGAGAATGTCGTGGCCAGCGGGGGCACCTCGCTCACAGCCGACCAGCTCCGGCTGATCAAGAAATTTACAAAGAACCTGACGATCATTTATGACGGGGACTCGGCGGGCATCAAGGCTGCACTGAGAGGACTTGACATGGCGCTGGAAGAAAGCCTCAACGTCAGGCTGGTGCTGATCCC
>DATHHO010000019.1:0-27875 GCA_035317125.1 Puia sp. | reverse complement strand
GAAAAAAGGAGCAGGCGGCTGGTCGCCGAGTTAAAAGATACATCGGGTGTTCTGGAACTGGTGTGGTTCCAGGGGATAAATGGCATGCAGAAACTCCTGCAGACAGGTAGTGAATGGCTGGTATTCGGACGGGCCGGTTTTTTCCAGGGGAATCCCCAGATCACGCATCCGGAGATAGAATTGTTCGTAAAGGAGAGAACGGAAGGAAAGAATTATCTGGAGCCGGTGTATCCCAGTACGGAGAAGCTGAAGGTAAGGGGATTGGGGGGGCGGCAGATAGCCAGATTGACGCAGACTTTGCTGGGCCTTTTGAAAGAAAAGGACATACCGGAGAACCTGCCGGCTCTGATCCGTCAGACCCAGGAATTTCCAGCCCGCTATACCGCCTATCAGCAGATCCATTTTCCATCCGATCCAGATAGTTACAGAAAGGCATTGAACCGGCTGAAATTCGAGGAATTCTTCCTGGCCCAGATCCGCATGGGGCTGATAAAATCACAACGGCACCGTTCTTCCGTCGGAGTGATATTCGGGCAGGTGGGGGAATTCTTCAATACGTTTTACTCCCGTTATCTGCCCTTTGAGCTTACCGGCGCACAGAAGAGGGTCCTGAAGGAGATCAGGCGGGACACCGGCAGCGGCAGGCAGATGAACCGCCTTTTGCAGGGGGATGTAGGCAGCGGCAAGACCATGGTAGCCTTGCTATCCATGCTGCTGGCGGTAGACAACGGCTTCCAGGCCTGTCTTATGGCCCCTACAGAGATCCTGGCAAAACAGCATTATGACAGCCTTTCGGAATTGCTGAAAGAATTGCCCCTGCAGGTCCGTTTGCTTACTGGTTCTTCCAAATCCAAACAGCGGAAGGAGGTGCTGGAACTGGCAAAGGATGGCACCCTGCATATGCTTATCGGTACGCATGCGGTGATCGAGGATGCCGTACAATTCCAGCGTCTGGGCCTGGCCATCGTGGACGAACAGCACCGTTTTGGCGTAGCCCAGCGGGCCCGTTTGTGGAATAAGGCGGCTATACCCCCCCATGTCCTGGTGATGACCGCCACGCCTATTCCCAGGACCCTGGCTATGACGGCTTACGGTGATCTGGACTACAGTGTAATGGATGAAATGCCGCCCGGAAGGCAACCAATCACTACGGTACATCGTTACGAAGACAGGAGATCTCAGGTAATGGATTTTATCCGCTATGAGATCTCCAAGGGCAGACAGGCTTATATCATTTTTCCGCTGATCGAGGAGTCCGAAAAGATGGATTATGAGAACCTTATACAGGGGTATGAAAACGTAAAAGCTTGGTTCCCAGAGCCTAAGTATTGGATCAGCAGGGTGGATGGAAGACAAAAGACGGCGGAAAGAGA
The DNA here is from genome assembly GCA_035317125.1 of Puia sp. Lineage (GTDB taxonomy): Bacteria > Bacteroidota > Bacteroidia > Chitinophagales > Chitinophagaceae > Puia. The sequence continues at coordinate 26,502 of DATHHO010000019.1, read as the reverse complement.
AACCAATATGCAACGATTTCTGGCGAATGACACGCAGATCATGATGGGGACCACGGTCATTGAAGTAGGGGTGAATGTCCCGAACGCGACGGTAATGGTTGTGGAGAGCGCTGAAAAATTCGGTTTGTCGCAATTGCATCAATTGAGGGGAAGGGTGGGCAGGGGTCTGGAAAAGAGCTATTGTATTTTGTTAACAAGCTCCAGGTTGAATAAAGAGGCCACAGAACGGATAAATACCCTCTGCGCAACCAATGATGGCTTCAAAATTGCAGAAAAAGACCTCGAAATCCGGGGTCCGGGAGACATAGGCGGCACCCGCCAGAGTGGCATGCTGAACTTTAAGCTCGCCAATATCGTCATGGACCGGGAATGGCTCGAACTGGCGAGGGAAATGGCGGAAAAGATACTCGATCAGGACCCCGATCTGAATTCAGAAGAGAACAGGGGCCTGAAATCATTTCTGGTTGCCCAAAAGGGTAAAACGCAATGGAGTAAAATTTCGTAAATTTCTGATGGCTGTTTTTATAGTACAAACTGAAATTACAATAATTTGGGAAGGTCCAGTCTTATTATCGGCTTACTGATGTTATCCGTCCTTCAACTCTCAGCACAGACAGGAGGCTTATCAAATCTCGAATTCGTTGAGAACAAGGGGCAGTGGGATGCCGCGGTAAAATTCCGCGCAGTGATGGGCACAGGAACTTTCTTCCTCCAGAAGAAAGGGTTTACCGTATTGCTCGAAGATACCACCGACCTGAAGCGTATCCATGCCATGATCCATGGCGAGGGCCTCAATTATTTCCGTCCATCCGACAAGACCGGCAAGCCAGGGAACGCTGCCGGCAATGGCCCGGCAGGGTCGGCTACGCTGCATTCCCACGTCTATCGTGTCAGTTTTGAAAACGCCAACGATCAGGTAGAGATCATCCCAGACAAAGCGCTGCCTACTTATGACAACTATTTCATGGGCAAGGATCGTTCGAAATGGGTCGGGGGTTGTAGGTTATATCAGGGCGTCCTTTACAAGAATATTTATGAAGGCATCGATCTGCATTATTATACGGAAGGCGGGGTGCTGAAATATGATCTGGTCGTGCATCCCGGTGCAAATCCGGATGTGATCGCCATGAAATATGAGGGGCAGGACCAATTAAGCATCAAAAAAAACCAGGTCCTTATCAAAACATCGGTTGGAGTGGTCAGGGAATGGATCCCGCGGTCTTATCAGCTTGATGGGAATGAAAAGAAGGATGTAGAGGCCAGTTATTTTATTTCCGGCGGGAACACGGTCAGATTCAAAATAAAAAATTATTCTTCCGATGCCACTCTCGTGATCGATCCACAGGAGAAATTTTGCTCTTTTACGGGCAGCAAATCGGATAACTGGGGGTATACGGCCACGTATGACGCGCAGGGGAATTTTTATGCGGGCGGTATTGTGCTGGCGGATGAGGAGGGCGATCCCAGCGGAAATGGTTTCCCCGCTTCGACGGGCGCTTTTCAGGGAAGTTTTCAGGGCGGAGATGATACAGAGGGGCAAGGGTTTCATTATGATGTGGCTATTATAAAGCTCAGTGCCGATGGGGTGAGACGTCTGTATGCCACCTATCTCGGCGCCGAAGGTGATGAGCAGCCCCATAGCATGATCGTGGATAATGCCGGAAATCTGGTCGTAGCCGGCAGAACGAGCTCCGCCAAGTTCCCTGCTCTTCCCGTAGAGGCGACTTCCTATGATGAGAGAGGTTTCGATATATTCCTGACAAAATTCAGCGCCGATGGGAAGACCCTGATCGGTTCGCGGAGGATCGGAGGTTCGGCATCCGATGGGGTCAATTACAAACCAAAATATATAGAAGACGGCACCCATGATCTCCGGCTCAATTATGGAGATGACGGCAGGAGCGAGGTGATCCTGGATGCCTCCAATAATATTTACCTCGCTTCCTGTACACAATCCACCAATTTTCCTGTTGTGGGAGGCTTTCAGCCGGTTTCAGGCGGGGGCCAGGACGGGGTGCTTATCAAGACCAATCCGGATCTGAGCACCATCCTCTTCAGCTCATATCTGGGCGGAAGTGGAAGTGACGCTGCCTTTTCCCTGGCCTTAAATCCTCTGGATAATACGATCTATGTAGGGGGGGGTACCATGAGCGGGGACCTGAAAGGGACGACGGGTAATGGCACGGTACTGCATAGTGCGCCCCTGGGACCAGGCGGCGGAGTGGACGGATTTGTCTCCGTCGTCAGCAATGACGGCAGCAATCTGATCAGGACTACTTATTTCGGCACCGATGGAACGGATATGGTTTACGGCGTACAATTCGATAGGGACGGGTTCCCCTATATAACGGGAACGACCACCGGAAAACTGCCCGTCGTCAATTCTCCGTACAATCAAAAGCCTGAGAATTCCACCCAGGCCAATGGAAAACAATTTATTACCAAGCTGAAGCCCGATCTTTCTGCTGTGGTCTATTCCGTCAATTTCGGACCATCCAGCTCGGGCTTCCCCAATATTTCTCCGACGGCTTTTCTGGTGGATCACTGTGAGAATGTATATGTTGCCGGCTGGGGAGGGGGGATCAATATCTCGGAACATTACAATAATTCCGGAACGATAGGCCTCCCGACGACGGCCAATGCGATCAAGACTTCGTCCGACGGGGCCGATTTTTATTTTTTTGTGCTTCAGCGCGATGCGGCAAGTCAATTGTACGGAAGTTTTTTCGGGCAGGTGAATGGGGCGTTGGGCGATCATGTGGATGGAGGTACCAGCCGGTTCGACAAGCAGGGGATAATCTATGAGGCGATATGCGCCAATTGTGGCGGAGGGGCGACTTTCCCCACTACGACAGGCGTCTGGGCTCGTACCAATCCCGTCGCGTCCTCGGAGGGCTGTAATGAAGCAGCGGTGAAGATCGCGTTCAATTTTGCGGGAGTGAGCGCGGGATTAAAATCAACGCTTGAGGGAAGGGGCGATAGCCTGGGTTGTGTGCCTTTGCAGGTGATCTTTCAGGATACCGTCAGGAATGCCAAGACCTATATCTGGGATTTCGGGGATGGTAGCCCGCAGATCGTGAATACAACGGATTATCAGGAGAACCATGTGTATGCCGCGGTAGGGACTTACCGGGTGATGCTTATAGCGATCGACCCGACCAGCTGTAATGGTACGGATACAACGTATATGAATATCACGGCCCGCAATGACGCGGCCACGCTGGATTTCAAATATGCCAAGGTAGGAGACTGCAAATCCACGGACTATGATTTCTTCAATCTGTCAACGGCCCCGCCGGGGAAACCCTTTGGAGACAGCTCCTTTGCCTGGTATTTCAGTGATCTTGCACCGGGCATCCAGATACCCGCCGGTCCGATCTTCAATACGACCAACCACGCATTTCCAGGGCCTGGCACCTATTCGGTGACGCTGATGCTGACCGATACGAATTACTGTAATTATCCCGGGGATACCACCAAGATCCTTTCCATAGCCCAGAACGTCAAGGCCCAGGTGGTGACCCCAACCACAGGCTGCGCTCCTTACAGTGCGGTATTCAACAACACCTCTTTAGGCGGGCAGCAATTCTATTGGGACTTTGGGGATCAGACCGGCTCTAACGACCGGACACCCGCGCCTCATCTGTACAGCAACCCCGGGACTTATATCATCAGGCTTAAAGTGGTCGATTCTTCCACCTGTAATATTGCGGATTCGACCACGTTCACGCTTACCGTCAGCGGCAAGCCGACAGCTGCCTTTACGTTCGCTCCCGTTCCGCCGGTGGCCAATACCCAAACGGTATTTTCCAACAATTCGTCGGGGGGAGTGCGTTATACCTGGTTGTTCGGGGATGGGGAAACGACGGTCAGGAACTCACTGGACACCGTGGAGCACCAGTATAATGTAACGGATACCTTCAATGCATGTCTGATCGCGGTGAATCAGGTCGGCTGCGCTGACACGGTCTGTCATCCGGTGGCGGCAATTGTGCATCCGCTGCTGGATGTGCCGAATGCCTTTACGCCCGGGCGTTTTGGTGAGAACGGAATCGTAAAAGTGGTGGGCTTCGGGATCACGCATCTGACTTTCCGCATCTATAACCGCTGGGGACAACTCGTCTTTGAGAGCAATGACAGGAACCTCGGCTGGGATGGCACTTTCAAAGGCACCGTTCAGCCAATGGATGTATATGCTTACACGCTTGAGGCAGAATATTTCGATGGAACGCGTGCAACAAAAAAGGGAGATATTACCCTGATCAGGTAAGCCTTTTTTTACGTATATTGTAAAAAGGATAATTTGAAAAGAGCAAGCTTCATAATCTTTATCTCATTGCTTGTCGTGGCAACGCATTGCGCTGCACAGGACGGGCTTTCCAATATAGAATTCGTGCAGAACAGGGGCCAGTGGGACCCGCAGGTCAATTTTAAAGGAGAGGTCAATGCAGGCGCTTTTTTTCTTCACAAACAGGGATTCACCGCCTTGCTTCATAATCCCGGAGAATGGGCTAAAATAAATGAAAATCACGGAGGCCTGACCGGTCCGGCCGGTAAGAATTTCTTTTCGGGTCAGCAGGCGGCAAAAAATGGAGAGGCAGGGGATGGAAGGCCAGTATTGCACTCTCATGCCTACCGGGTGCGTTTTGTGGGCTCCAATGAGCAGGTGGAGATCATTCCGGACAAGCCCCTTCCGTCCTACAACAATTATTTCATAGGGAACGATCCCACCAAATGGGCAAGCGACTGTAAAATATACCAAGGCGTTACGTACAAAAATATCTACCCGGATATCGATATCCGTTATTATTCCGACAACGGGCAGATGAAATACGATATCATCGTTCATCCGGGTGGAGATGTGGGGCAGATCGCCATGAAATATGAAGGGGTGGATCAGCTGGCGGTAAAGAAGAACGAATTGCTCATCAATACTTCTGTGGGCCAGGCAAAGGAAAGGGTGCCATCCTCCTATCTGTTCGATGCGAACGGCAAGAAGACGATAACCTGCAAATATGTGATCCGGGATGGGAACACCGTCCGTTTCAAAGTAGACAGCTATGCCCCCGGATCCACGCTGATCATCGATCCTCAGGAAATATTCTGTTCTTTCACCGGCAGCCGGGCCAGTAACTGGGGCTTCACGGCCACTCCCGGTCCCGATGGGAGCTTTTTTGCGGGCGGTATCGTTTTTGGCGCTGGATTCCCGGTGACAACCGGCGTACAGGAGCCGAATTTTCGCGGAGGTGATTTTGACGTGGGGATCATGCGGTTTACCAGTAATGGGTCGGCCCGCATGTACGCCACCTATCTTGGGGGTGCGGATGCAGAAGCGCCGCATAGTATGATCACGGATGCGCAGGGCAATCTGATCGTGCTGGGAAGGACCTATTCAACGGATTTTCCATTTAAGACCAAGGCAGGTAATCCAGCGGGAGGGTCCGAGATGTTCGTGGCTAAGCTGAACGGCAACGGAAGCAATCTTATCGGTTGCATGCTTATCGGCGGCACGGGTAATGACTGCGTGAATATGGAGGACCAGCTCAGGAGCCGTTCCGACCGGGCAGATTCCCTGCTAAGGAATTACGGGGACGATTCACGGAGTGAGGTGATACTGGACGGGGCAAACAATATTATTATCGCAGCCTCTACCCAATCCACTGATTTTCCTGTTACACCCGGGGTCTTCCAGCCCAACTTCGGTGGAGGAAGGCAGGATGGGGTCGTTCTGAAGATCAATCCGGACTGTAATGCGATCATCTGGAGCAGTTTTCTGGGTGGCACGGGGAGCGACGCGGCCTTTGTGCTGAAGCCCAATCTCGTAACCGGCGACATCTATGTGGCCGGGGCGACCGCCAGCCTGGATTTTCCAGGCGATAAGACCGGAACGATCCAGGGGAGTTACCAGGGAGGGATCTGTGATGCCTTTGTGACCGTGATCAGCAGCGACGGCAAGAAACAGGGCAAGACCACTTATCTCGGCACCGGATCTGCGGATGCCATCTATGGCATACAGATCGATAAAAAGGGGTTCCCGTATGTGATGGGCACGACCAATGGATTCTGGAAAGTGGTCAATGCCCTTTATGTCGACGCCGGGGCCAGACAATTCGTTTCCAAGCTGAAGCCGGACCTCTCCGATTATGTCTACTCTACAACATTTGGAACGCCAACGACCTTATCGAATGCCCTGCCCAATATCTCTCCCGTGGCATTTCTGGTGGATCGTTGTGAAAATGTTTATATATCGGGTTGGGGGGGCTGGATCTTTCCGGCGGCGGATCCTTTCGGGCTATCCGGCCCGGTGGGCATGCGCACGACTTCCGATGCCATCAAGAAGGTCTCCGATAACAGGGATTTTTATTTTGTGGTGCTAAAAAAGAATGTTACGGACATCCTGTACGGCACCTTTTTCGGTCAGGAAGATAACGCCCACACCATCGGCGAGCATGTAGACGGGGGCACCAGCCGGTATGATCAGAATGGGATCATTTATCAGGCAATCTGCGCCAATTGCAACGGAGGCACCAGCAAGCCGTTCCCAACCACTCCGGGCGTCTGGGGCCCCAAAAATGGAACGGGCAGTGCAGGATGTAACCTCGCAGCGATCAAGATAGCCTTTAATTTTGCAGGGGTATCGGCGGGCCTGCGAACGACCATTAACGGGCATCACAACGATACGTCCGGCTGTATTCCCCTCGATGCTACCCTTGAGGATACGGTGCGGAATGCCAAATCCTATATCTGGAGCTTTGGGGATGGCAGCCCCGATACGGCGACCACGGGCTTTGCGCTGACCCATACCTATACACGTACGGGTGTCTATCTGGTAAGGCTTATCGCCATCGATTCCAGCACCTGTAATGTGGCCGATACGGTGTACACCCACATTATCGCCAGGAATGACAAGGCCCCGCTGGATTTCACCTATGCCAAGACGCCGGGCACCCTCTGCACGGACCTGGACTATATATTTATAAATTTATCGACATTTCCGCCGGGTAAGCCTTTTCAATCCAATTCGTTCATCTGGGATTTCGGCGACCAGACAGGGCAGATCCCTGCGGGCCTCGCCGATGTCAACCATACGTTCAAATCGACGGGCACCTATATCGTTTCGCTGACCCTGGCCGATACGAATTATTGCAACTATCCGGACGCCGTGTCTAAAACGCTGAGGATCTCCCCGGTGGTGAAAGCACAGTTCACGACCCCTGCCGCGGGATGTGTGCCCTATTCGATCCCCATAGATAATACATCGCTGGGCGGTCAGGACTTTCAATGGGATTTCGGGGATGGAGGGACGTCGACGGATCCGATACCGACCCATATCTATACGAAAACGGGCACGTATACCATTACGCTGATCGCCAACGACACGAATACCTGTAATAAAACCGATACCACCCATCAGACGATCACGGTAAGCGATAAGCCCGTTTCGGGATTCAGCTATAGTCCCATTCCTCCGGTGGCGAACACGCCGATCGTCTTTACGAATGGTTCGTCAGGAGGTATACGGTATAAATGGATCTTTGGAGATGGCAGCTCGGAGACTAAGACTACTATGGATACCGCCAAACATCTTTATAACCGGACAGATACCTTTAATGCCTGTCTGGTGGTCTTTAACCAGTACGAATGCACGGACACGGTGTGCCATCCGGTGGCGACCCTTATCCATCCCCTGCTGGATGTTCCAAATGCCTTTACACCCGGGAGGTTTGGGGAGAACGGGATCATCAGGGTGATGGGCTTTGGCATTACGCATATGACATTTCGTATATATAACCGATGGGGACAACTGGTGTTCCAAACCAATGACCCTAACCAGGGATGGGACGGGACCTATAACGGGATTTTGCAGCCCATGGAAGTATATGGGTATACCCTTGAGGCGGAGTTCTCGAATGGCAACCGGACGAACAAGAAAGGGGATATAACCCTTATCCGGTGATCGCGGGGGTAAAGCGTGACAGAGGCGTTCCGCGGGAACGTGGAAAAATTGATCGGTTAATAATGGATTAATAGCGGGGTGGAGACAACCAAAAAGGAGTAAAAATCGTTAACTTTAAGGGGGATTTATATTTTGTTTACCGGCGTATTGCTTTTTACCATGAGGAGAGAGAAATATATTCTGAGAAAGGGAATTTTGGCAGGCTTTTTACTGACCCTGACCGTGTACGCAGGTCATGCGCAGGACCTCCATTTTTCGCAATGGTTCAATTCTCCTTTAACGACCAATCCAGCCAATACGGGTTTTATTCCTGACGCCGACTATCGTATCGGCGCCAATTACCGGGACCAATGGTCTTCCGTTATGGCGACCCCTTACAAGACGATGAGCATATGGGGTGATGCGCAGGTCTTCCGCAACCGGATCGAAAATGGCTGGATGGGACTTGGAGGGGTGATCCTGAGGGACGATGCAGGGTCTGGAACGCTCACTTCCACACAGGTATATGGTTCTGTCGCCTATCATCAGATGGTGGGATATGCCAGTCTTATTACGGCCGGGTTCAATGTCGGGATCGTCAACAAGCATATCAATACCACCAATCTGAAATTTCCCGATCAGTTCGACGGGAAATTCTTCGATGCGCAGTATCCGACCATGGTGAAGATAGATCAGCCGAATGTCAATTATTTTGACATGCAGGTGGGACTGAACTATGCTTATTTCCCTACAAATAAGATGTATCTCAATGCGGGGTTCTCCGTGCAGCATATCAACCGGGCAAAGGAATCTTTTTTCAGCGATGATCCTGTGGGATTCGACAGTCGTATCGAGCCACGCTATATCGGATTCCTTAACGGCAGCTTCAAGGCGAGCGACCAGGTGATCGTCAACCCGATGGGGTATTATACTAACCGTGCCGGCGCTTCGGAGGCGGTGGTGGGCCTGAATGCGCAGTACGATCTTCAGGATGGCGGGGACCAGCAGGTGATCGGAGGGCTTTATTACCGGGTAGGAGACGCCGTGATCCCGATGATCGGATTCGTATATAAAAATATCAGGCTTATGTTCACGTATGACGTAACCACTTCTTCCCTGCATCACTATGACGGAGGATTTGGCGCATATGAATTCTCATTGATCAGCCAGGGATTTTACAACCAATATAACGGCGACAGACATCAATCCCTTTGTCCGACCTTCAAGCAATGATTTTATTCTGAAAATTCCTGATTTTATCGGATTTTTGCGCAAATTTTAATGCATGGCGACAGCAGTTGGAAAAGCTTTGATGACCAGAGAACTGGAAGACCAGTTCAGAAAAATAGTGGGCGACCGGTATATCGTGCTCGATGAGGAGTCCCTCCATCATTATGCTCATGACGAGACGGAACAGTTGCATTATCTCCCGGACCTGGTATTGAAGCCCCGCACGGCGGAAGAGATCAGCGCTATCATGCGGATATGCGACAGGCACAGGATTCCAGTTACACCCCGGGGAGCGGGTACGGGCCTCAGCGGAGGAGCACTGCCTCAGGCCGGCGGCGTCCTCATCTCGACGGAGCGGATGAATTCCATATTGGAGATCGATGAAAAGAACCTTCAGGTGATCACGGAGCCGGGTGTGATCACGGAGACCCTGCAGAACGCCGTAAAAGAAAAGGGGTTATTCTATCCACCCGATCCCAGCAGCAGGGGATCCTGTTTTATCGGGGGCAATGTTGCCGAGAACAGCGGTGGTCCCAAAGCCGTAAAATATGGGGTGGTAAAAGATTATGTGCTGAACCTGCAGCTGGTGTTGCCTGGCGGAGAGATCATCTGGACGGGCGCCAATGTATTAAAAAATGCTACGGGATACAACCTTACCCAACTGATCGTCGGCAGCGAAGGAACGCTGGGCATCGTAACAAAGATCGTACTGAAACTGATCCCCCTGCCAAAGTATGATCTGCTGATGCTGGCGCCATTCCGGTCGCTGGAGCAAGCCGGCGAGGCGGTGGGAGCCATCTTCCGGGCGGGCTTCACGCCCAGCGCGCTGGAATTGGTGGAAATAGACGCTTTAAAGATCACAAGCCGGTTCGTGGAAACCGTGCTTCCCATAACGGATGATATAGAAGCGCATCTTATTATCGAGGTCGACGGCAATCATCAGGATACCCTGCTGGCTGAAATGGAGGCGATAGCGACCCTGCTGACCGATCATGGCGCAGGGGATATCTTCTTTGCAGATGATGCGCAGCAGAAAGAGGAGCTGTGGAAAATGCGCAGGAGGGTAGGGGAGGCCGTGAAGCTGGCCGGGTACATGATCGAGGAGGATACGGTGGTGCCAAGGGCCGCGTTGCCTGCCCTGATCCGGGGTGTAAAGGAACTGGGGAAGCAATATGATTTTGAAGCCGTCTGCTTCGGTCACGCCGGGGATGGCAATCTGCATATCCGCATACGGAAAGAGGGCGTCTCCAATAGTCAGGATGATCCGCAACTCGTCGAAAGCCTGCGGGCATTGTTCGGGCTCGTAAAAGATCTTGGGGGAACCATCAGTGGCGAGCATGGCATCGGGCTTATCCAGAAAGGATATATGGATATCGTTTTCAGTGAAGTGCAGATGGAGCTGATGCGTGGCATCAAGCGGGTGTTCGATCCCAACAACATATTAAATGCAGGAAAGATATTCGACTGATCTTAACATTCCATTTAAATCTCTTTAATGTAGGTTTGTAAAACTTTTGGATAAACTCAATACCATGATAAAAAGGATTGTCATAACGGTCTGTATTTTTCTGCCTTCGCTGGCTGGCTTTGCCCAGCACATGCCCAACCGGCCCAATACCTACAGCGACGAAGGCACGGGTACCGGTTTCCGTAAGGAGAATTTGTTTGTCGGCGGGGGTCTGAGCCTTGGATTCGGGAGTTATAATTTTAATGTAGGCGCATCCCCCGAGATCGGTTATTCTCTGAACAGCTGGCTCGATGCCGGCTTGCTGTTAAATTTCAATTACAATTCCGAGCGGGCCGATCCATATTATAATGGCAATGTCCGCTTCAGGGATTTTAATTACGGGGCCGGTATCTTTGGAAGGGCCTATGCCCTGCCCTGGCTATTCTTCCAGGTGCAGCCGGAGTATAACTGGCTGCATGAAAATCAGACGTACATGGGGGCTGGAGGAGGATCACTCACTTTTAACGCCAAGGCACCCAGCCTGCTGCTTGGTATAGGGTATGGTCAGCGTTTTGTAGGCCACAGCAGCTTCTACATAGCCATTTTATTCGATGCATTATCTGATGAAAATTCCCCTTATCGCGACTTTAATGGGAAAGCGCTGCCGGTGATCAGAGCGGGGTTCGATTTCTATCTGCATCAGAAGAGATGAGGCCGTGGGTTGAGGAGGCTGCGCTTGTTGCCGCATAGCCCAGGCCGTAGTCGCCGATATATAAGGCCGATGGTCAGGCGATCCTGTTAAAAACCTCCACGGGGGTTTCACAGAAGATCATTCTTTCTTCCAGAGGATCATAAAGGAAACCTTCTTTCTGCAACTGGCGTAAATGAGCGAGCAGAGGATTGTAGAACCCATCGGAATTCAGCACATAGATCTTCTTATTATGAATCTTCAGCTGATTCCAGGTGAGCATCTCAAAAAATTCATCCAGGGTACCGAATCCGCCGGGTAGGATAATGGCGGCATCGCATCTATCGTACATCATTTTTTTGCGAACATGCATATCGGGAACGATGGCCAGCTCCGTGAGCCCTTTGTGCTGATGTTCCCATTCGATCAACAGTTCCGGAATAACGCCCATTACAGATCCTTCGCCTGCCAGAACGGCATCGGCAACCAGACCCATAAGCCCGGTGCTGCCCCCTCCGTAGATCAGTTTCAGTCTTAATGCGGCGATAAGCTTTCCTAACTCTGTCGCGTGTTTGGCAAACAAAGGGTTATTCCCTGTCTTGGATCCGCAGAAAACCGCAACAGATTGTAAGGTCATAAGCGTATGTGCTTCAAAATTAAAATTCAAATATAAGCTTGTATTTCCTAATTTTCATCTCTCAAATTACCCATTTAAATTAACGCATGTCCCCATCACTGCTCTTCTCCTTCGTAGCCTGTTACTTCTTATTGTTGCTTGCGGTGGCCTGGCGGACCTCGCGTCATTCCAACAATGAATCGTTCTTTATCGGCAACAGGAATTCCAACTGGATGCTGGTGGCTTTCGGCATGATCGGGACCACTTTGTCCGGCGTCACCTTTGTTTCGGTACCGGGGACCGTTGGGGATTTTGCGGACAGTTCTTTTAAAGGCTTTACTTATTTTCAGGTAGTGATCGGCAACTGGCTCGGGTTGCTGGTGATCGCTTTTGTATTATTACCTCTTTATTACCGGCTGAAGCTGACCTCGATCTATAATTATCTGTATACGCGTTTTGGAAAGACCGCCTATAAAACAGGATCGCTGTTCTTTATCATTTCCCGCACTGTGGGGGCTACGGCCCGGCTTTATCTCGTCATCAATGTGCTGCATATTTTTATCCTTAAGGAACTGGGTGTTCCATTTGCCCTGACCACCCTGATCATTTTGCTGATGATCCTGCTTTATACTTTTGAAGGGGGGGTGAAGACGATCGTTTATACCGATACCCTTCAGACCACATTCATGCTGCTGGGTCTTATCGTCTGCATCATCTATATCATGCAACATATGGACCTTTCCCTGAGCGGCGCCCTGCATGCGCTGGATAAAAAGGGTTATACCCGGATATTCAATACCGATATCGGCAGTAAAGGGTTTTTTGTCAAGCAGATCATCGGTGGTATGTTCATCATGGTCGCCATGACCGGGCTTGACCAGGAAATGATGCAGAAAAATATCAGTGTCAGGAACCTGAAAGACTCTCAGAAGAATGTGCTTTCCTTCAGCGTGATCATCATAATCGTCAATTTCCTTTTCCTGCTGCTGGGTGGGTTGCTCTATTTCTATGTCCTGCATAACGGAGCCGCCTACCAGGGGCATCAGGTGATGCTGAACGGGAAGAATGTGATCGGGGACGACCTGTTCCCTACCATGGCGCTGCACTTTCTGCCAAAGGCCGTTTCGATCATATTCATCATCGGGCTGATCTCTGCCCTCTTCCCCAGCGCCGATGGCGCGTTGACCGCCCTTACTTCGTCTTTCTGTATCGACCTGCTCGATCTGAAAAATAAGCCAGGTCTGGATGAGCGACAAAAAAGGAAGACCAGGCTGGTCGTACATACGAGTTTTGCCATCCTTTTCATGATCTGTATCCTTATATTCAAATGGATCGATAACAAGTCGATCATAAATGTGATCCTCGATCTGGCGACATATACCTATGGCCCTCTGCTGGGCTTGTTTGGATTCGGGATCCTTACTAAACGGTATCTTCCGGACAACTGGAGGATCACGGCCGTCTGTCTGTTGGCGCCCACGCTGTGCTATTTTATCAGTAGGAATTCCGGTCAATGGTTCGGGGGTTACCAGGTGGGGATCGAATTACTGCTGATCAATGGCGTGCTGACCTTTCTTGGTCTGCTGATCCTTTCAAAAAAACAAGTTGTTGCAAACTAATTTTCGCAGGCGCGCGTTATTCTTTATATGAATGACACGATCCGTATATCCAAGCAGCGCAGATGGACCGAATCAAAAGCGCATTCCAGCTGGCAGATCTTTAAAATAATGGCAGAATTCGTAGATGGATTTGAAGCGTTGGCCAAATTAGGCCCCTGCATCTCTATTTTCGGATCTGCCAGAACGCAACCCGGGCAGGAACATTATGAGCTTTCGGTAGAGATCGCCAAAAGGCTTGCAGAGGAGGGATTTGGTATTATTTCCGGGGGCGGCCCCGGTATCATGGAAGCGGCAAATAAGGGCGCTCAACTGGGTGGAGGTAAGTCGGTGGGGCTGAATATCGAATTGCCTTTTGAGCAGCATGCCAATCCTTTTATCGACCGTGACGCCAATCTTCATTTTGAATATTTCTTTGTCCGCAAAGTCCTTTTCACTAAATATTCGCAGGGTTTTGTCATGATGCCCGGCGGCTTTGGGACGATGGATGAATTCTTTGAGGTAGCCACGCTTATCCAGACCCGCAAGATGTCCAAAGTGCCGCTGATCCTCGTCAGTTCCGCCTATTGGGGTGGTCTGGTGGACTGGATGAAAGAGACCATGTACCGGAAGAATGGCAATATTTCTCCGCAGGATCTCGACTTGCTGAAAATCGCCGATACTCCCGAAGAAGTAGCCGGGCATGTGCTGGACTTCTATTCCAGGCACCCGCTGGAGCCTAATTTTTAGTCTTATCTTTGCGCCAAATTTGCAGGAATGGATATTATCAGCCCATTGGCGCATGCCTATGCAGAACGATACTCTTCCGGGGAAGGGGCATTGCTGCATGGGATCGCAGATCATACTTACGCGAATCATCCCCAATCCCATATGCTGAGCGGCCATCTTCAGGGAAAATTCCTGGAAATGATCAGTCGCCTGCTGAAGCCGGAGCGCGTACTGGAAATAGGTACATTTACAGGGTACAGCGCACTTTGTCTGGCCGCAGGCCTGGCAGAGAATGGGGTACTGCACACGATCGAGCTGAGACAGGAGGATGCAGACGTTGCCGCTGAAAATTTCCGCAGGGCAAATTGGCAGGATAGGATAATTTTGCACCGTGGAAATGCGTTAGAGATCATCCCGGCCTTGCATGAGGCCTGGGATTTGGTGTTTATAGACGCCGATAAGGTGAGTTATTGCGACTATTACCGGTTGGTGCTGGAGAAGCTGAGGCCAGGGGGAGTGATCATAGCGGATAATGTGCTGTTCCATGGGCAGGTGCTGGAGGCGGAGCCGGAGGGCAAGAACGCAAAGGCCATCCATGCCTTTAATGAAATGATAAAAAAGGATGATTCGGTAGAAAAAGTGATGCTTACCATCCGGGATGGGTTATTTTTAATCCGGAAAAAATAAAAGCCGACGCTCCGATGAATATAAAATCAATGGCATTTTTGTTGAGCTTTGCCGCAGGAACAAGCCTGCGGGCACAGAACAGCGTGGATGTCATTAACTACATCAATACCTATAAGGGAATAGCAATGAGCGAGATGCAGCGTTCGGGCGTTCCGGCATCGATCATACTTGCCCAGGGGATCCACGAGACAGAGGCCGGTACCAGTGACCTGGTCAGGAGGTCCAATAATCATTTTGGCATCAAATGCAAGGAAGAGTGGACGGGCGCCGTGGTCTATCATGATGACGACAGTCGGGGAGAATGCTTTCGCAGCTACCCTACTCCGCAGGATTCCTACCGGGACCATTCCGATTTTTTGCGCAATGGCACCCGCTATGCATTTCTTTTCAAACTTGACGGGGATGATTTTGAAGGTTGGGCGAATGGCCTGCGGAAGGCCGGCTATGCCACCAATATCAAATATTCGCAGATCCTGATCAAACTGGTAAAAGAGTATAACCTGCAGCAGTATTCTCTGATAGCCATGGGAAAGATGAAGTCTTCGGAAGAAATAGTGCTCCAGGTCCCAGGTCAGCCTGCAAATGGCAGCTCAGTTACTATATTATCCGAGCCGGAGAAGGACCCGCTGTACAGGGCAACGACAGTGGCCACGGATAGGCCCCCGGGGCCGGCCTATCCGGAAGGAGAATTCACGATCAACAATACCCGGGTCATTTTTGTACGATCTGGAACCTCTCTTTTGTCGGTAGCGGATCAGTATGACCTGCCCCTTGCGCGTCTGCTCGATTTCAATGATATAAAGGAGGAAGATGTATTGGTAAGAGATCAGCTGTTGTTCCTGCAGCGTAAACGAAGGACTGGCCCGACGGAGTTTCATATCGTGCGGGAAGGGGAATCCTTGTATGATATCAGCCAGTCGGAAGGGCTGCGGTATGAAGATATGCTGCAGATGAACCAATTAAAAGATGGAGACCAGCCAGCTATCGGAGAAAAGATATGGCTGAAGGCATCCGCCCCTTCCAGACCTCTGCTGGCCGGAACTGTACCGAAGCCGGCCGCATCGCAAAATTATAAAGACCAACACTAACTAATTATGTCTATCATAAAGGTACACGATAAAGAGTTTGAGCCTTATCTGAGCGCAGAGCTGATCGCGGAAAAGATCCGGAAGGTCGCTTCGGAGATCAATGCCGATTATGCAGATAAAAAACCGCTGTTCATCGCCATACTCAACGGGTCTTTTATGTTTGCCGCGGATCTCTTTAAAGAGATCTCCATAGAGGCGGAGATCTGCTTTATCAAGCTGGCCTCCTATAAGGGAACGAAATCCTCCGGGCATGTCATAACGGCCATCGGGCTGGATATCGATCTTATCGGCAGGCATGTGGTGATCCTGGAGGATATCATAGATACCGGAAAGACGATGAATGAATTCCTGCCTCAGCTGGTGCATCAGCAGCCAGCCTCTCTCAAGATCGCGGCCTTATTGCATAAGCCGGAAGCGACTGTCTATCCCATATCGGTGGATTATCTTGGCTTTTCCGTGCCGGACAAGTTTTTGCTGGGCTATGGCCTTGACTATGACGGGCTGGGAAGGAATATCCCTTCCATCTATAAATTGGTCGATCCTCCGGTCCCCGCCAAATAGGTTATTTGTGTGACGCATGTGTTAAAGTGGCGGTGGGGGCTTGACAAAGAGGAAAGAACGTATTAATTTGAATCAAAATATCCAGTTGAAAAATGTAGTGTTTATCATTATTTCTTCTTTTTTGTTTTATTCAGCCTCTGCGCAGTTCTATTTGCGGGGGGAGATAAAAGATGATAATAATGTCCCTTTGCCAAATGTAAAAATACTGCTTCATTCCAGCGGGTATCTTTATAATTCCGGCAGTTCAGGGGGATTTGGGATACCTGTTGCTCAATCAAGGGATTCGCTGACCCTGTCAGCTCAGGGATACCAGACCATTTCGCTGCTGGTGGATGCCACACAATTCCAGAATATCATATTGAAAATGCTGTTTCATCCGCCTGTTGCTCCCAGGAAGCGGTTGTTGTCCCTCACAAAGGACCTGAAGCCTTCTGATTGGAAGGGCTGGACGGTGGGTAGCGAGACCTATAGCTCACTGCTGGAAAATGAGTTTATCCCGGCGCAGAAATTCCCCGAAACAGGATTTGCCGTCACCATTGACAAAGCATCGTACAGCAATGTCCGGCGCTTTCTTAATATGGGGAGCAGCATTCCACCCGATGCCGTCCGCATCGAAGAATTGCTGAACTATTTCAATTTTGGCTATACCCAGCCACCGGCCGACAGCTGTTTTCTCCTTCATTCCAGCTTGTCGGAATGTCCCTGGAATGAGGGAAGTCAATTGCTGTTCCTACAGGTATGTGCAAAAAAATTGGACCCCGCCAAAATCCCCCCGGCTAACCTGGTCTTTCTGATCGATGTATCCGGCTCCATGGACATGCCGAATAAATTGCCCTTGTTGAAATCGGCTTTTAAATTATTGATCAACAATTTGAGAGAGATCGATACGGTTTCGGTCGTGGTATATGGCAGCACGGTGGGCGTATGGCTTCCGCCAACTGCGGGAAATGATAAAAAGAAAATACTGAAAGCCATCGAGGATCTGTATCCGGGCGGGCCTACGCCGGGGGAGGCGGGGATCCGGGCGGCTTACCGGCTGGCAATGAGCCAGTTCATAAAGGGAGGGAACAACCGGATCGTGCTGGCGACGGACGGAGACTTTAATGTGGGGGAGACTTCCGAGGACGAACTGGAAAAAATGATCTCACTCCGAAAGCAGAGCGGCGTCTATCTGACCTGCCTGGGGGTGGGCATGGGTAATTATAAGGATTCCAAACTGGAAGTTCTTGCAAAAAAGGGCAATGGTAATTTCGCCTATCTTGATAATGAACAGGAGGCGGAGAAGGTGCTGGTGCATGAATTCACACAGACCGTTTATGCCGTAGCCGATGACGCCTATCTGAATATCGCTTTCAATCCCTCGCTGGTAAAGAATTACCGGCTTATCGGCTTTGACAATAAACTGAAATCATTGGCGGACTCCCTTAATGAAGTGCAGGGCGGGGAAGTAGGGTCGGGTTATTCTTTGCTGGCGCTCTTCGAGATCACTCCTGCCGACCCGGACAGTGCGGATAAACCCCTCGATAAAAGCAATCTGGCCAAAGTAGTGCTCAACTACAAGCTTCCCAATGATACGCTGGAGAGATCGAGCACATATATCTGTCCGACCTTGATGACGCCATTCGGGGAACTGCAGCCCTGCTATCGTTTTGCCTCTTCTATAGCCATGTTCGGGGGGTTGCTGAAGAAATCCAGATTTATGCGTCAGGCAACCTGGAAAGATGCGATCGAGCTGGCAGAAAAATCCCGCGATCCCGAAGACGGGATGCAGAAAGAACTGGTGACCCTGATCGAGAAGGCCCGGAAGATCTATGGAAAGGAGAAACGCAGGAAAAAAGAGGAATGAACCGGCCATGGCTGCTCAATGCACCCGGATGCGACTAAAGCCAGATCTAACTAAACATTTCTCTGACCTTGTCAAAAAAGCTGCGTTCGTTCTTATCAGGCTTTGGTAGAAAATTGGGGGAGTCGCCCAATTTTTCCAATATTGCTTTTTCTTCCGGTGTTACATGTTGTGGCGTCCATACATTAACGTGGATCAGCTGATCGCCTTTCTCATACGAATTCACGCCTGGAAAGCCTTTGCCTTTTAGCCGGAATATTTTCCCGCTCTGGGTACCAGCCGGTATCTTTATTTTTGCTTTCCCGTCAATGGTTGGAACTTCCGCCTGGATCCCGAAGACCGCATCGGTGAAGGAAATATGCAGCTCATACGCGACATTCAATCCATCCCGGTGTAATTCCGGATGTTGCTCTTCTTCGATGAGAATGATGAGATCGCCAGCGGCTCCGCCTCTTTCGCCGGCATTGCCTCTTCCGCCCACACTCAGCTGCATTCCTTCCTGAACGCCAGCGGGGATATCGATGGTCACCGTTTCTTCGCCGTAGACCCGGCCTTCGCCTTTACAGACCGGACATTTGGCGGTGACGACAGAACCTTCGCCATTACAGGTAGGACAGGTCGTAACGGTCTGCATCTGTCCCAGAAAGGTATTGCTGACCCTGCGGACCTGACCGCTGCCGCCGCAGGTGGAGCAGGTCTGTACGCTTCCTTTATCTTTTGCTCCGCTGCCGGTGCAGGTGGAGCAGACCACATACTTTTTTACTTTGATATTTTTGGTCACGCCCTTGGCGATCTCTTCATAGGTAAGCTTGATCTTTACGCGAAGATTACTTCCCCTGACTCCTCTTGACCTTGCGGAGCCACCGCCCCGTCTGCCGCCGCCAAAAAAGCTTCCGAAGATATCATCCCCGAAAATATCCCCGAACTGGCTGAAAATATCGTCCATGTTCATGCCAGCGCCGCCACTGAATCCTCCACGGCCATTGTTGCTCATGCCGGCATGTCCATAGCGGTCATATTGCGCTTTTTTATCCGCATCGCTCAGCACTTCATAAGACTCCGCGGCCTCCTTGAATTTTTCTTCGGCGCCTTTGTCACCCGGATTCCGGTCAGGGTGGAATTGCATCGCGACTTTACGATAAGCCTTTTTTATATCCTCGGCTGATGATGATTTTGTCACCCCCAGTATTTCGTAGTAATCTCTCTTGCTCATAATTGAACGGTCTCTTTTTGGGCTTATTTGCCTACTACCACCTTGGCAAAGCGGATAATTTTATCGTTCAGGTAATAACCTTTCTGTACATCGTCGATCACTTTTCCTTTGAGGGATGGGTCCTGAACGGGAATTTCGGTGATCGCTTCGTGCTTTTCCACATCGAAGTCGGTGTGGATGGATTCCATTGCCTTTAGCCCCCTGTTCTGGAGGACCGATCTTAGTTTGGAAAACACCAGTTGAATGCCCTCCTTTACCTGGTCGATATTTTCCGCGTTCTGCAACTGTTTTTCGGCCCGGTCACAATCGTCCATGACGTCGAGCAGCGATACAATGACCTCTTTTCCTGCCGTCTGTCTCAATTCGAGGCTTTCTTTGGCGCTCCTCTTTCTAAAGTTATCAAATTCAGCAAATAAGCGAAGGTATTTCTCTTTCTGACCCTGTAATTCCTCTCTGGTCTTTTCCAGTTCGCTGTCTTCCTCCATGGTATCGTTCAGATGCGAAGTCCCGGCGATATTTTCGTCGGTATTCAGATCCTCCTGAACATTCTGAGCGTTTTCCCGGGGTTTCCGGCCGAATTCGTCTTTTGAAGATCTTGTGTCGTTTTCTTGCATATACATTAAAATTAGCCAATGCTAAGATTGTCAAATAATTTGCCAGGACAGATTTTAAAGACAAATTGTCTTGTAAATCACCTGTCTGACAGCTTTTTCAGCTATTTAGGTTAATTTAGAGGATTGATCCGGGCCTTCGGTTGGCTCTAAAATCAGTATATGAGGATAATCTTGTTGCTTGCTGTAGTCTGCAGTATGATTGGCTGCGGAAAGAAGGGCGCCGAGCCCACACCCGTTACCCCGGTGACCCCAGTGACGCCTGTTACTCCCGCAGGGCCCCCGGGCCCGGATGTGGCTTTCTGGCTGACCCGGGCGGATCAGAGTTCACTCTTCCAAAAACAAACCCTTAGCCTGTCCTTTTCCAGCTCGACCAATACCAACGCGAACATAACCGTGGATACGACCCAGGTTTTCCAGACGATCGACGGTTTCGGCTACACGTTGACCGGTGGAAGCGCCGGCCTCATCAACCATCTGGCGGCATCGGACCGGGCCGCCATCGTGAAAGAGCTTTTTTCCACAGATGATGGATCTATCGGCGTCAGCTATCTGAGGATAAGCATCGGGGCGTCCGACCTCAGCTCTTCGGTGTTCTCCTACGATGATAATGGGACTCCCGCACAACCGGATACCAATCTGTTATCGTTCAGCTTAGCAAACGATCTTACCGATCTGGTGCCCTTGCTGAAACAGATCATAGCCGTCAATCCATCCATAAAAATACTGGGCTCGCCCTGGTCGGCCCCCCTTTGGATGAAGAGCAATAACAATAGCGTAGGAGGCTCGTTGCAGCCGAAATATTACGAGGTCTATGCTCAGTATCTGGTAAAATATATCCAGGCGATGAAGGCGCAGGGGATCACGATCGATGCCATCACCCCTCAGAACGAGCCGATGAATCCCGCTAATAATCCCAGCATGTCGATGCTATCGGCGGAAGAGGCGGATTTTGTCAAGAATCATCTTGGGCCTGCCTTTCAGACGGCCGGGCTGACCACTAAAATAATCATCTGGGACCATAACTGCGACAATGCCGCATATCCTCTTGGCATACTCAGCGATCCGGATGCATTGAAATATGCGGATGGAAGCGCCTTTCATCTCTATGCCGGGAGTATCGGCACGCTGGGTCAGGTGCATGATGCCTATCCCACCAAGAATGTATATTTCACCGAACAGTATGTGGCAGGACCGTCGAATTTTGGCGGGGACCTGAACTGGCATATCAAGAACCTCATCGTGGGCGCATCGCGTAACTGGAGCAAGAACGTGCTGGAATGGAACCTGGCTTCCGATCCCAGCTATCAGCCCCATACTCCCGGCGGCTGTAGCAATTGCCTCGGGGCGATCACCGTCGGGTCTTCCGTTACGCGCAATGTTTCGTATTACATCATCGCACATGCATCCAGATTTGTCAGACCGGGCGCGGTGCGGGTATATACCAATGTCCCGAACAATCTGCAGAATGTGGCTTTCAGGAACACCGATGGTAAGAAAGTATTGATCGTACTGAATGATAATACCAGCACCCAGACGTTCAACATTCAGTACAGCGGCAAGATAGTCGCCGTCTCTCTGGACGCCGGCGCCGTCGGGACTTTTGTCTGGTAAGGAGGCGTATCTTTGCCGCCATGACTAAAGTTCACCTGAATAAAAAGATCAGCAGACGCATTGAAAGCGGTCATCCCTGGGTATTCGCCAATGAGGTTGGGAAGGTGGAAGGGGAGCCCGATAACGGGGGCATCGCCGAAGTTTTCACACACGATAAAAAATTTGTTGGAAGAGGGTATATCAATTCGCAATCCCAGATCCTTGTCCGGTTGCTCACCAGGGACAGATCGGAGATCATCGATGAGGGATTCTTTTACAAACGTCTGAAGGAAGCCTGGGAATACAGGCAGAAGATAGGATATACCGAAAATTGCCGTCTTGTTTTTGGGGAAGCGGATTTTCTTCCGGCCCTTATCATCGATAAATTCAACGATTATTTTGTGATCCAGACGCTGGCATTGGGCATCGACCGGTGGAAGATGGCTATTGTAAGTGCCCTGGAGCAGATATTCCAGCCGAAAGGGATCTATGAGCGCAATGACGTGCCGGTAAGGGAACTGGAAGGATTGCCGCAGCAGAAGGGCTTCCTGTCCGCGCCTTTCGATACTACGGTGCTGATAGAGGAGAATGGCCTGAAATTGTATGTGGATATCGAGAATGGACAGAAGACAGGTTATTTTCTCGACCAGCATGATAATCGCCGGGCTATCCGGCATATCGTCAGAGGTGCGGACGTACTTGGAGCTTTTTGCTATACCGGGAGCTTCGAGGTCCAGGCTGCGCATTACGGCGCCAGGTCTGTCCTCGGGCTGGATATTTCGGAGAATGCCGTCATTCAGGCGCGCAGGAACGCTGAGCTCAACGGCATCGGGCATATCTGTACATTCGAAGCGATAAATGCATTTGACGCGTTGAAGCAATGGAGCAGGGAAGGGCGTCAGTATGACGTAGTGATGCTGGACCCCCCGGCTTTTACAAAGAGCAGGGAAACGATACAGAAAGCGCTTGCCGGATATAAAGAGATCAATCTGCGGGGTATGAAACTGGTGAAAAAAGGAGGTTTTTTGGTTACTTCTTCCTGTACAAATCTGGTCCAGCCCAGCTTGTTCCTCGAAACCATCCATCTTGCCGCGAAGGATGCAAAAAGGAAGCTGCGCCAGGTCACCTTCCAGGCACAGGCCAGCGATCATCCTATTGTCGATGGATGGGAGAATACCAACTACCTGAAATTCCTCATCGTTCAGGTATTGTAGTGAGGAGGACCCGGAAGGTATTGGCCGTGAACTTCCATTATGCGCGTAAACTTGTTATTTATTTACCTGGAATTTGCCAGAATCGGAGATCCTTCCGCTCTGGTCTTTTAATTGGAAAATATAAATGCCCCGGACAAAGGTGGTCAGATCTACTTTTGTTTCGGAGTTGATGGAGGCTTCGAAAACCTTTCTGCCCAGAAAGTTGAAGATCTGAAGGGAATAGGCTTTAATGGCGCTTTTTTCTATGGCTTCGAAGGTGATGTAAGAAATGGCAGGGTTGGGGTAGAATTTCACAATTTTTACTTCCGGTTCGGGCACAGGCTCCCTTGCCTGACTTTTTGCCTGGGTGGTCGTCAAAAGAATAATGGATAACAGAAAGTAAAAAATCTTCATTCGTTCCTAGGGTTTACCTGTTACTCCAAGATAAACATTTCCGCCCAAAGTTACAAATAATAACGGTAAAATCCAGATCCCGGCGTTTTGTCACCAGGACCTGAATTATGGGCTTATTATCAATTAGTTAAGTTCCTGGAGGGTCTTCTGAATAGCCACAAGATCGGGCAGATCCGTTGCCGCTTCCAGTATTTCTGCATACCGGATCTTTCCTTCCTTATCCAGAACAAAAGCCGATCTTTTGGATACGCCCCTCATGTCAAAAACGAAAGTATCGTAGAGGACTCCCCAGGTTGCGGACACTTCTTTGTTAAAGTCGCTGAGCAGGGGAAAATTAAGCTGTTGCTCTTCCTTGTACTTAGCCAGGGTAAAAATGGAATCTACGCTGATCCCGAGGACCTGTGCGTTTGCCTGGTTGTAGAGGGCTATGTTATCCCTGGTGCTGCAGAGTTCCTTGGTGCAGGTCCCGGTGAAGGCCTGGGGAAAGAATAATAAGAGGACGTTCTTCCCCTTAAAATCAGTCAGAGATACCTTTTTCTTATCCGAATCATACAGGCTGAATTCCGGAGCTTGCTGGCCGATCTCGATCTTGCTGGAGTTCATGGTTATTTTTTTTGTAGGGCAAAAGTACGGATCAATCGGGAGAGGGCGAACCTGATCAGAACTTTGGGCGAAAAGTCTTATAACTTGGGTCATCATGCTGCAAAAACCCTATATAGGAGATGGAAAGCTCGAACCCCCCTCTGCTCTGGCTGGCGCTTCTCAGCTCTGATACATTCACATCATAGCTGATGGAGACAGAGAGGGAATGCATATCCAGTTTAAGGACGGGGATAAGAGCGTCTTTCCATCGCAGAAAGGCGCCTATATTGAGTGTATAGGGTGAATTTTCGGGATCGTACCCTAATTTGTAGGAATAGAGCGCTCCACCAATCGTTTCTCTGGCAGGTCCCTGGATGGAATGGTCGGCCTGGAGGGTGAACGAGGCGGCTTCATTTACATTTAGCTTCACGCCCGCTGAAAAAACATATTTGGGATCCAGCTCGATCGCTGGGTTCTTGTAAAAAGAATTCTTCGGACGGTTCAGGTGATGATAGGCGACACCTGCGAATAGGGTATTGGCCTGATCCTTTCCAAAACTGCTGTTAAAACTCAGCCCAAGGCTTCCATCCAAATAATGCGCATCGGGGTTGATCAAGGGTTCGCCATTGGGCAGGGCCGGATCATAGGCCGTGCCATTGTACTGGCTGTTGGTGGTGACCTTTGACAGGTCTATCGACTTTTCGACCAGTCCTCCCATGAACCCCAGCGAAAGGTACATCGTTCTTTCGTCGCTCAGGGATTTATGATAGTTCAGTGCAGGCAACAATTCGGTCGTGGACAAGGCTGCAGTACCTGCCTTATCGTAAAGCACCTGAAGCCCTGCCGTCAGAAAATCGTTGCCTTTGCCCACCGGCATTTTATATTCTGCATTCAGGGAACCAGTCCTGTAAGCGTTGGAGAAACTGTTCCACTGATCGTGATACACGCCTTGTATCCGGTAATCTCCTGTGAATATGCCGGCGAGGGATGGATTACGTAACAATGGGGCTTCGAAGAACTGAGAAAAATGGATATCCTGCGCCTGCGATGGTCCGAGCGTGAGCAGACAGGCGATAAAAAGAAAGGCCCTGATATCAGAAAGACATTTAGTCATTAGTTACTATTATTACCGTACAAGGGTTACATCTCCTTTGAGGGCGATTATCTGCGCATTTTCACAGATCACTTCTATAATGTACACGTATGCATCCACCGGAGCCAGTTGTCCGTTGATGGTGCCGTCCCATCCTTCGGATTGCGTATTGGCCGGGAAATCCCTTTTCTCAAAAACCTTCTGTCCCCAGCGGTTGAAAACGCGCATCGATTGTACATTATAGAGACTTTTTCCTCTTGGATAAAAAACATCATTTACTCCATCTCCATTCGGGGAGAAGGTATTGGGTATGAAATAATTTTTTTCATTACAGACGGTTTTGACAAGAATGCTGTCGTAAGAAACACAATGGTTGCTGTCCGTCACGACGACATGATAGGTGGTGCTGAATATCGGGGTAGCTACCGGGTTGGAACAATCCGGGCAGCTGAGATCGGTTACAGGCGTCCAGGCGTAACTGAGGATATTGGTACTGTAGGTGAATGGAATAGTAACAGGGAATCCTACGGGTGTAGAGATGCCTGCTGGTCCCTTAATGGAAGGAAGGGGGAAAGCCGGGATAGTCTGGGTGATCGTGTCGCTGCAACCGAAGGGCACGGATACTTTCAGGCTTACTGTATAATTGCCGCTTTTTGGATAAGTGATTACCGGATCCTGCACATTAGCCGTCTGTCCATCTCCAAAATTCCAGGACCATGTCAGGATATCCGTTGTATTGGGAATGGTCAGGTTGCCCAGGAACTGGATCGGGACGGTGATACAGGAAGGGTTCGCAATGGTAAAAACAGGATGTGGGGTCTGATGGATCCTGATCGTGTCCGTATAATTTTCGGCGCAATTGCTTTGCGTCGTTACTTTTAAGGTCGGCAGCAAAATGCCTGGGGTCGTGTAATCATGCTGAGGATTGACCTCCAGCGCCGGAGTAGGAGATACAAAATCGGGAGTGCCGTCGCCGAATACCCATGTCTTGCTGACGATGCCGTCATTGGTGATCGTAAAATCGGAAAAATTGACTACTCCGCTGTCGCAGAATTCATGCCGGTCGATACTGAAGAATGGGGTGGCTCCCAATACTTTGATATTACCACCGATGGCCCCTATTCCGAAGATGCAGCCGGTGGGATCCTGCAAAATGAGTTGCGGCTGATACACAAACGGGATCCGGTACATGTGGACGACAGGCTCCATCTGAGAGGAGTCGGACTGCCCATCCCCGAAGAGCAGATTCCAGCGCGTGTATCCGGGAGCCACTATATCGAAAGTCGTCAGTACGGAGTCGCAGGCCGTAAGCGGGTTGTAGGTGAAAGAGGTGGTCTGCCCGGGATGGGGATCAAGCACGAGGATGCGGCGTGTGGCCGAATC
>DATHHO010000018.1:0-11768 GCA_035317125.1 Puia sp. | reverse complement strand
CCCTGCCGATCCACTTGCATCGGCCGCCCCTGCTTCCGACAATGAACTGGCAACCCTGTTCCTGGCCTATGCCGAGGATGAGGGCCACCGCTCGATGGAAGAGCTCTGCCGGTACGAAATGAATTTACCACTGGGCGAACTGACCACCGAGCGGACTATCCTCGATATGTGCGCAAGGTTTGACACGCTGTACCATAAAGTATGGGATCAGCTGTCACCGGAAGAGAAATTCTTCCTTTATGATTTTGCCTCAGATGGCTTTGCCAATTATAAGAACGGTATTACGTTATCCCGGCTGATCAGCAAAGGGGTCCTCACGGTCGATCATCAGCATCTCCGGTTCATGAGCCTGAGCTTCCGGGAATGGGTACTGCGTCAGTACGCATCGCCAGAGATAGCCGCCGTGATGAAAAAAGGACAGGAGCAGGGCTCCTGGCAAAATATGAAAATGCCCTTGTTGCTGATCCTGGCGATCCCCGGCCTTTTCATATTCATCACGCAGGACGACATTTATCAGAAGATCATGGGATTTGTCACCGCTATCGGACCGCTGTTCCATCTGGTGTCTTCACTTTTGAGCAAACCGGAACCAAAAGAGCCAAAGGGGGGCAAAGCAGAAAGCGCATGAACCAACCTTCCCGGAAGAAGCCCATCTTCCCGATCATAGATCCCCTGCGCAGCTATCTCAAGCAACATGGCCGGGAGGTAAGGCTACCCGTGACCTACCGCGACCTTTTACAGCACATGACGTATTCCGTTCCGCTCAAGGATAAGAATGGCCAGGACACGCTGTGGGAGACCGCCCTGTATGATATGCGGCACTGGGACTTTATCAGGGAAGGGCTCGTGCAGATCTACGCCATCCTGAAGACGGAGGGAGATTTCACCTTTACAAAACACCTGGACGTGGCCCGCATCGACATCTGTCATTTTGCGAATTCCAGCCCTTTCCGCATCCGTATCGTAAACAAGTTCAACGATAATTATGATCACTACTATATCAAGCAGGCCGATGCTTCACGAGTCTATGGCCTGGAGCTGGAACACTTGCTGTCTCCCAACCGCATCACCTTTTTCACCCATCTCAATACCCTCGTCGAAGAACATATTCCCGGCATACCCGGCGATCTGTTCATAAAGAACTATCTCAATGAACCCCTGACCAATCAGATCCGCCTGTCCAAGGAATTTGTAAAATTCAATGAACGCTGTTTCGTCCGCCTGCTCGGCGATATGCGGTCCTATAATTTTGTGGTGGATATCACCCCTGATATCGAAGATTATCAGTACCGCATCCGCGCTATCGACTTCGACCAGCAGTCTTATGAAGGACGGAAGAACCTCTATGTCCCGCAATTCTTTAAAGAGAACAACGAGTTCGTCGAGCTTTGCCTCCGGCATCTCAACAAAGAATCGATGGAACAATACCAGACGGAAGAAAGGACCATGATGGCCTTCCGGGTAGCCTCTTCCCGGTTCAGGCTGATGGACCTGCTGAACATCATGACCAGTGACCATATTTCCACCCCGGAAAAATTACAGCAGCTCAGGACGGAGCTGGCCGGTTTCTTTGAGAGCGGCGCCTTCCTCAAGTGCAGATCCATGGGCCAGCTGGTCAAACGCCAGTTGAAACAAACCCTCCAGAAGAACCTGGCCCTCATCCAAAAAAACCTTAGCAAATTCGAGGATTGAGCCGGATTGAAACCGTATATTCGCAGCTTATTTCAACAAACGACGCTTGCTCTTTAATAATTTTCAAACTTTTCTGTATTTAATAGTGTAAAAAACGAAAAAACGTTTCAAAAATGAAGAAATACTCAGCAGGCGTATTATTTGGCGATGAACTGGAATCCCTCTACAAAGATGCAAAAGCTAACCAGTTCGCGCTGCCGGCCGTGAATACCATCGGCACGAATACGATCAATGCCGTGCTGGAAACGGCCGCAAAGGTCAATTCTCCCGTGATCATCCAGTTTTCCAATGGTGGCGCTCAGTTTATCGCCGGGAAAGGCATGCCCAATGATAAGCTCCAGGGGAATATCTCCGGGGGGGTCTCCGGAGCCCTGCACATCCATAATGTGGCTAAATATTATGGCGTACCCGTCATTCTGCATACCGACCACGCTTCCAAAAAATGGCTTCCCTGGATCAGCGGGCTCATCGATGCCGGCGAAGAATATTTTAAAGAAAAGAAACAACCTCTCTTCAGCTCGCATATGCTGGATCTTTCCGAAGAGCCGCTGGAAGAGAATATCCATACGTCCGTAGAATTCTTCAAACGGATGCAGCCCCTGG
Source organism: Puia sp. (assembly GCA_035317125.1). Lineage (GTDB taxonomy): Bacteria > Bacteroidota > Bacteroidia > Chitinophagales > Chitinophagaceae > Puia. The sequence continues at coordinate 9,473 of DATHHO010000018.1, read as the reverse complement.
GCATGGCCATCGAGATCGAGCTGGGCGTCACCGGCGGTGAGGAAGATGGCGTCGACAACAGCGGCGTGGAGAACGACAAATTGTATACGCAGCCGCAGCATGTCGCTTACTCCTATACCGAGCTGAGCAAGGTCAGTCGCCTTTTCAGCGTAGCTGCCGCCTTCGGGAATGTACATGGTGTATACAGCCCAGGAAATGTGGAGCTCCGTCCCATCATCCTGAAGAACAGCCAGGACTACATTGAAAAGGAACTGAAGACGGGCCCCAAGCCCGTGTATTTCGTTTTCCACGGCGGCAGCGGAAGCCCGCAGCACCAGATCCGCGAAGCGATCAGTTACGGCGCCATAAAAATGAATATCGACACCGATCTGCAATGGGCATTCTGGGAAGGCGTGCAGGGCTATTATAAAAAGAATGAAGGGTACCTTCAAGGTCAGCTCGGCAATCCCGAAGGCAAGGACAAGCCCAATAAAAAATATTATGATCCCCGGGTCTGGCTGCGCAAGGCAGAAGAAAGCTTTATCAAACGGCTGGAAGTTGCTTTCGAAGACCTGAATTGCATCAACAGGAACGCGTAGGCTCTCTCCGGTCGCAAAAAATCGAAAAGAAATTGTTCCCTGCCCCGGCTTTAAAGCCGGGGCTTTTTTGTTTGCGCAGACGGCCTATCTTTGCCTGGCAATCAAAACCACTACGACCATGCCTTCCAAAAAAATCCTCGGCCTCCTCGGCGACAAAGTCTCCTACCTCCTTGACCACAAGCCTGTCATCGACAAGTCCATCCTCAGCCTGCCCTCCCCGACCCATCTGGAAGAGATCTGGATAAACTCCAACCGCAACAACAGGGTCCTCGGAAGCCTGCAGACCCTCCTGAGCCATGGCAGACTGGCCAACACCGGTTATATGTCCATTTTTCCCGTCGACCAGGGTGTAGAGCACAGCGCCGGCGCCTCCTTTGCCCCCAACCCCATGTATTTCGATCCCGAGAACATCATCAGACTCGCCGTCGAAGCAGGTTGCAATGCCGTCGCATCCACCTTTGGCGTGCTGGGCATCATGAGCCGCAAATATGCGCACCGCATCCCCTTTGTCGTCAAGATCAACCATAATGAGTTCCTCAGCCTGCCCAACCGCTATGATCAGGTCCTTTTCGGCTCCGTAAAGGATGCCTGGAATATGGGCGCGGTTGCCGTCGGCGCTACCGTCTACTGGGGCAGCGAGGAGAGCACCCGCCAATTAAAAGAGATTGCGGAAGCCTTCGAGCTGGCGCATGAGCTGGGCATGGCCACCATCCTGTGGTGCTATACCCGTAACAACGGATTCAAGGTGGACGGCGTGGACTACCATACCGCCGCCGACTTCACTGGTCAGGCCAATCATCTCGGCGTCACCATCCAGGCCGATATCATCAAACAGAAATTACCAACCAATAACGGCGGCTATCTGGCCACCAAACACGGCAAGACCTCTCCGCTGGTCTATTCACAGCTGACCCACCCGGACAATCATCCCATCGATCTTACCCGCTATCAGGTGCTGAACTGTTACAGCGGTCGTGTCGGTCTCATCAACAGCGGCGGAGAAAGCAAGGGCGCGTCCGATATGGCCGACGCCGTATTCACCGCTGTCGTCAACAAGCGTGCAGGCGGCATGGGCCTGATCCTCGGCCGCAAAGCCTTCCAGCGCCCCTTCTCCGAAGGGGTAGATATGATACAATCTATACAGGATGTATATCTGGATAAGGATATTACGATTGCTTAACGATTTGTTATTATCGTATCCTTCCTGAAGAAATGGAATGCCTTTTGGCTATTTTGTACGTATAATCCTGCGGAACCCATCAGGCATCTATTTCTTAACGAAAACCCGGATCATGCGAAAATCATTCGAAACGCTCGCGGCATTCAAAAAGCGGACAACATTAAAAAATCTGACAACATCAGGAACGCTCGCGGGCATCATAGCCCTCCTCTTCCTCTTCGCCTCCTGCGCCAATACCAAGGTCACCTCCTCCTGGAAAGCCTCCAATGCTACCCCCATCGCCACGGGCAATAAGATCCTCGTGCTGGGCATCATCCAGGAAAAGGACATGCGCCTGCGCATGCAGATGGAAGGCTATCTGGTGGACGCGCTGAAGGCGAAAGGATACCTTGCAGTATCTGCGTATACGCTGTACGGTCCGAAAACGTTTGCGGGCAAGGAAGAGCCCGCCCTCGCCCAACTGCACAACAGCGGCATCGATGAGGTGTTCACCATCTCTCTCCTCGACAGATCGAAAGAAAAAGACTATCAGCCCGCTTATGGATACGCTCCCTTCTGGGGCTATTACAGCTATATGTATGGCCAGGCATACAGCCCGGGATATATTTCCGTAAAAACCCGTTTCTTCTGGGAAAGCAATCTCTACGATGTCAGCACGAAGAAGCTGCTCTATTCTGTCCAGTCCGAATCCTTCAATCCATCTTCCGCAGCCGATATGGGAAGAGCCTACAGCAAAGTCGTCGTAAAGAACATGAGCAAGGAAGGATTGGTCGCGGCAAAATAAAATGATCAACGAGGCAAAATATCAGGACCGACGTACAAAATAATTTTAACAGGATTTTCATTCCCCCTGATGCGGGGCGTCTGTGAAGGAGCCACCCAATTCCTCAATCTGGGTAAAATATTACGCGGATCGCTGTCGACCGGCACGATCCAGAACAATGCGCCACCAGGTCATGCGCGTGGGCAACGGGAGACCTAGAAAGTTTCCCCCAGGTTGAAGTAAACCGCATTGTACCCTTTGCTGAACCCATAATCGATCCCTACATTGGTACCGGAGTGCTTATTGAATTTTATACGAAGACCGGGGCCTGCGGCCGGATGCAGATAAGCGAAATTGGCGGTATGCGGCTCCGTTACCGTGTTCAGGTTGGCGAACAGCACAAAGCCAAACAATCCATCGTTCGTAATATCTTTCCGATATTCCGTCTCGAAATAAAACAAGGTCTTGCCGACATACCGGCTGGGATAGAATCCCCGTCCCGAACGCTGGTAAGGCTCCTGGCCGATGCCCGGGAGCTGGAGATAAGGAGGATTACTGCCCAGGGTAGTCCAGAAATAACTCCATAAGGCCAGCACATTCTGACCTTTCTCGCTGAATGATATATACTTACGGGCATCCAGATACAGGGAATGCCAGTTGGTATTACTGCCCAGGAACTGGGTGTTCACCCGGTAGACCATATTGAAATAGGCGCCGGGTAATGGATTGATGGAGTTATTGCGGGTATCGTACAACAGGTTAAGCGTAAGGCCGGAAGAAAAGGCATTGCTGTGATTGACCGTCCCATACTTATACCCTGTGAATTGCTGAATACTGACGGTGTCGACATCCGGACGGATATGGATATCATAGTCCAGAGAATAACCGGCCCCCGCCAACAGATAAGGGGTGATCTTCTTCAGGGCACTCGCATACATGCGGTAATATTTGTATCGCAGCAGGATCCGGTGATCTTCGGGCTGTTTGCCCCCAAGCCCCCAGGTGAACAGCGGATAAATGGAAAACCGGGTATCCATCTGATAATTCCAGGCATTATTGGCCGACCAGATATTGGCGCGGATAGGAAAATTGAATTGCCCCCGGAAGTTGAAGCTGGGCGAGAAGGTCGCGCTCGAAATATAGGTCTCTTTCCGGTTTCCCAGATAGAAACCTGCCGTGGTGGAGGTAATAAGGGCGGTCCCTCCCCCCGGAACGGAGGTGCTCAGCGGTAAAAGGGAATAATATACCCTTCTGCCATCCACGGCCAGCGGATGTTTTATATGGATCCTGGTGACGTGGAGGAAGATTCCGATCAGGTCATGCTGGCCTGCCGTATCCGTATTTCTTACAGCGCTGCTGGCCGGGGCAATAAGCATATCCTTGGGCGTCTGTGCCCAGCCTTTTCCGGAAGAAAGGAAAAAGCACAGTATAAGAAGCCCGGTCGTTATTTTTATTGCCGCCCTATTTCTCTTTACCTGCATAAGCCCCATTATGCCAATATTGTGCTATTTTTCCGAAACCGCCACCATTTTTTCCCAAAATCCGGAAGGAACTACATTTTAAAACTATGCGTACAAGATCTTTTCTTATCCTGACCGCCGGCTATTTTCTGTTGATCGCCAATACTACCCAGGCCCAGAAGATAGAGATCCTCACCACCGGTTCCCATGCATCCCTCCGCGGCCTGAGCGTTGTAACGGACAAGATCGTCTGGGCCAGCGGCAGCAATGGCTCCGTAGGCAGGTCTCTGGACAACGGCCGGACCTGGGAGTGGGTGCCGGTCCCTGGATATGAAAAAAGGGATTTCCGCGATATCGAAGCCTTCGACGAAAAAACGGCCGTCATCATGGCTATTGCCGAACCCGCGGATATCTTAAAGACAACCGATGGCGGTAAGACCTGGAAGCTGGTCTATGAGAATAAAACGCCCGGCATGTTCCTCGATGCCATGGAATTCTGGGATAGTAATAACGGCATCGTGGTCGGTGATCCGGTCAACGGAAAATTTTTTGTGTCCCGCACGGTCGACGGGGGCGACAGCTGGCAGGATATTCCCTTTAAATATTCCACTGTTGCCGATTCAGGCGAAGGCTGTTTCGCTTCGAGCGGCACCAATATCCGCGCCATCGATAAGGATGAAGCCTGCTTTATCAGCGGGGGGAAACTTCGCTCGCGCCTCTTCATCCGCGACAAAGCCATCGAGCTGCCCCTGCTGCAAGGCAGCGCCAGCACTGGCGGCAATTCCGTCGCCGTAAAAGATCATGACAAATTACATGGGGGCCAGCACCTCATCGTGGTAGGAGGCGATTTTGCAAGAGATACCTCGCGGGAAAAAAATTGTTTTCTTACGCATGACGGAGGCAAGACCTGGATTGCACCGCAGACTCCACCGCATGGCTATCGCAGCTGCGTCGAATACATCGGGGGTGAAAAGGTTCTTACCTGCGGCACTTCTGGTATCGATCTTTCGACAGATGACGGCATGAACTGGCAGCTCATCTCAAAAGAAGGTTTCCATGTCTGTCGCAAAGCTAAAAAAGGGGAGGCCGTATTCCTCGCAGGCGGCAGAGGAAGGATCGCGCGGCTGGTACCGTAATCCCGATGCGAACCCGCAGATCAGCCGGAGCTAGTTCAGCCCTCTGAAATCCACGGGTACCAGTTTGCTGACCCCCGGCTCCTGCATAGTGACCCCATAGATCACATCCACCGAGCTCATGGTCATTTTATTATGCGTAACAATGATGAACTGCGAGTTCTCGCTGAACTGACGGATCATATTGGTGAACTTCCCGACGTTGGCATCATCCAGCGGCGCATCCACCTCATCGAGGATACAGAACGGAGCTGGCTTGATCAGGTAAATGGCGAACAACAGCGCCGTAGCCGTAAGCGTCTTTTCTCCCCCGCTCAGCTGCGTGATCGAAGAAGGCCGCTTTCCTTTTGGCTTAGCAACGATATCGATCCCCGTATCGGCCAGGTTCTCCGGGTTCTCCAGCACCATATCGGCCGTATCTTCATCCGAGAATAACGCTTTAAATACTTTCTGGAAATTTTCCCTGACCTTATTGAAGGTATCCAGGAACTGCTGGTTGGCAGTGGCTTCCACTTCCTGTATGGTCTGCAGCAGGCTTTCTTTCGCGCTGACCAGATCGTTCTTCTGCTCCAGAATGAACTCATACCTTTTTTTCATTTCCTGGAACGCCTCTATCGCGGTAGGGTTGACCTCCCCGAGGTTCTCCAGACGCTTCTTCATCCTGTCGACCTTTTCCTGCAATTCCTCCACAGGCGTATCACCGGTGCGCGCCTGATCGATAATATCGTCCAGGTTGATCCTGAACTCTACGTTCAGCCGCTCCTTCATCCCCGCAAGTTGTAGTTTCAGCTCATTGAGCCTATCCTTTATCTCGCTCAGCAGGTGTTCCAGCTGTTCTTTCTCCTTCACCGTATGGCGTAATTCGCTTTCTTTTTCTCCAAGCGCATTCCGCAGGTTGTAATAGGCCTGGTCAGCCTCATTCAGCTTCTTTTCTTCCTCTTCTTTCTTCCGCATCAGCTCCAACAGCGCTCCTTCGGAATTACCGAGCTGGTCCTCACTCTCTGCAATGCTTTCATGGGTCTGCTTGAGCTGAGAGGCGTTCACTTCGATCTGATTGCGCAGGTCCTGCAGCTGGTTGCTCTTGAATTCCATTTCCTGCTTCAGCCCATTGATGCGGCTATGCTGACGCGTGACCTGCAGATTGAATTCATTATAGCCCGCCGATGCGTTGTTATACGCCAGCTCTGCGGATTTATATTCCTCTTCGACAATCCGTGTTTTTTCCTTCAGCTCTGCTACCACTTTCACCAGCTCCACCCACTCTTTACGGGTATCCTCGATGGCGGCGATCGTCTCTTCGAGGTTGAGCTGTAATTCTTCCAGCCTGCCCTGTGAAGAATGCTGCTGGGCATGCAGGTTCTCCACCTTATTCTGAAGCGAGAAAACGAAATTCGTCAGGCGGTTGATGTCATCCTGGGTCTGGCGGATCGCCTGCTCCTTCAGTTGATCATTAAAGGCGATCACTTCATTCTGCTTTTCCTGTATAGACGCTTTCAGCCCGTTCACCACCTTCTCCCTCGACCCGACTTCTTCGCGTAATTTCTCGAGGTTCTTGGCGCGGCCAATTTTCTTTCCTTCGAAAAGCCCCACGCTGCCGCCGGTAAGGAAATATTTTCCTTTGACATATTTACCCGTCTTTTCCAGCACGACGGCGCCATTGCTGTTCTCCAGGGCTTCTTCATTCTCAGCTATGAATACATTGCCCAGCAGGTGCTCTGCCAGCTTGCGGTATTGGTTGTCCACCTCGATCACGCTCATGGCCGGGATCAATCCGTCGACCTGATGTATGGCCGCTGCGGGCTGATCGCCGATCTTATCAAGCAGAAAGAAATTGGCCTTTCCCTTTTTATTGTCGTCCAGTAAATGTACGGCCTGAAGCCCTTCCCGGAGATCGCCGACAACATAGTAATTCAGGTATGGCTCAAGGACATTCTCCACGGCAGCCCGGAATTCCTCTTTAACATAGATGATGTCGGAAAGGATCGGCGCCTTATGGTTCCATGCCGGGTTCTTATGCAGGAATTTTATGCTTTCGGGATAGCCTTCCATGGAGTCGATCAGGCTTTTCAGCAGGTCGTGCTCATTCTTCTTCGAGTCGAGCTTCCTGCTTTCATCCGCCAGCTCCTGACGCAGTTGCTCCAGCTGTCCCTGCGTCTGCAATATGCTCTCTTTCGTCCTTTCGTGGTGATCCTGTAGCTGCCGCAACCCCGTTTTCTTCATTTCCAGCTCCTGCTCTTTCAACTGGCGCTCTTCTTCCAACTGCTTGAGCTGGCTTTCCCGGATCGTTCTTTCCTCTTCCAACTGCCGGATGCCGCGCTGAAGGTTCTGGATAGACGTATCCGCTACCGCCACTTTCTTTTCCGCATCGAACTGATCGCGCTGGATCTGTGCGTTCTCTCTCCGCAGATCGTCCACCGATCCTCTTTTCCCATCGAACACCCGACGCGTCTCATCTACCGAATATTTCAGAGATTCCAGCTGTTCCTCGAGCCCGGACAATTTATTTTCTTCTTCCACCACCTGCTCGCTGGTGAATACAATGCTTTCTTCCAGCCCCTTCAGCTGTCCTTCCCCTTTCATAAGGAATTCATGCAGGCTGCCTTCCTTTTCTTTCAGGAAATTCAGCCGCTGTGAAGCCAGGTTCCTCTCATTTTCTTTCCCCCGCAGGTTCTGCTGAAGATCATTGAACTCATGCTGCAGGGATTGCAGGGCCCTTTCTTTTTCGATAAAGCCCACCTTTTCCTGTTCGAGGTTTGCCTCTCCCTGGGCGATCACAGCCTCAAGCCTCACCTTTTTATTCGTCTCCGTCTCCGCCTGTTCGTTCAGCTCGCGGTAGGTAAGGTTAAACCCTTCCAGAGCGGCTTTTGCCAGCTCGATGCTCAGCTCACGGTATTCCTTTCTGATCTCATAATATTTCTCCGCCTTCTTTGCCTGGTTCTCCAGACTCTTGAGCTGGTTGTTGATCTCGAACAACAGGTCTTCGATACGCGCAAGGTCCTGCTCCGTAGCATCCAGTTTCTGCTTTGCCTCTTTTTTTCTCGTTTTATAGATGGTAATGCCGGCTGCCTGTTCCAGCATGCGCCGACGGCTGTTTTCTTTGTCTTTGATGATATCGTCCACCATGCCCAGCTCGATGATGGCATAGCTGTCGGTGCTGATGCCCGTGTCCATGAACAGGTTCTGTATATCTTTCAGGCGGCATGAAACATCATTGAGACGGTATTCGCTTTCCCCGCTCTTGTAGAATTTGCGGGTGACCGTCACCGTGCTGAACTCCGTAGGCAGGAGATTGCGGGTATTTTCAAAGGTCAGGCTCACCTCCGCCAGCCCCGAGGCCGAACGGGTCCTGCTGCCATTGAACACCAGGCTCTCCAGGTTTTCCGACCGGAGATGACTGATCTTCTGCTCCCCGATCACCCAGCGGATGCTGTCGATAATATTGCTTTTCCCACAGCCATTCGGACCAATAATACCAGTAATCCCTTCATCGAAACTGATATGGGTCTTATCGGCAAAACTCTTAAAACCTTTGATATCTAAGCTCTTTAATCGCACAATACTATATATTTGGTCGGACGGCAAACCTACATTAAAATGATCGATTCTGCTCGTCCCTGTTGAAAAGTGGTGAATAAGAAAACATGATCCCGGCGGCAGCGCGGAACAGTGCCCGGAATATATGGGAATTTAGAATGGAATACGGATATAAAAAATTGAAATTCAGTTAATTCCAGCTATTTTTGCCTGCCCGGGAACACCCCCCTGAAAATAATTTTACCCGTTTTTAATTTTAAGACTTATTTTGAACTTTATAAAGAACAAATCAATACTGTATGACTAATTTTCTAGTTCCAATTGACTTCTCCGAAACATCCAAGAACGCAGCCAGGTATGCAGCCCATATCAGTACGCTGGTGCCCGATACCCATCTTATTCTTTATAATGTTTTTGATCCTCTGGAACTGGGAGTAGACAGCAGCCCCCTGGGCACAGATGCCGAAGAGGATGCAGGGAGACAGCGGCTTATGGAACTGGCACTGGAAAGTGTCAGATCAGAATTGTCCGTTATCACCGGCGCAAAGATCTCCTGCGTAGCAGAAGAGCACAACCGCTTCCTCGACACGCTGGAAAAATATGTCCGTAATCATCATATACAGTTGGTGATCATGGGGATCACGGGCTCGACCAGGCTTGGTCAGATCTTCATGGGCAGCAATACCCTCAACCTGATCAAACGGGATATCGTGCCCGTCATCATCGTGCCACCCGATGCAAGATCACATTCGGCCAAGAATGTCATGCTGCTCACCGACTTCAAGGATATCGAGAATACCATCCCGGAAATGCCCGTGAAATGGA
>DATHHO010000017.1:0-16834 GCA_035317125.1 Puia sp. | reverse complement strand
TCACCGTGGACCCCATCATGCTGGCCAAATACGATATCACCCCGCTGGAAGTCTATACGGCGGTGTCAAAGAGCAATATCAATGTGGGTGGCGATGTGATCGAGAAGAACGGGCAGGCCTATGTGGTCCGGGGGATCGGGCTGCTGGACAATATCAAGGACATCGAAAATATCATCGTCGATAATATCAACGGCACGCCGATCCTTGTGAAGAACCTGGCTACGGTGTCGCCCAGCCATGTGCCGAGGGTAGGGCAGGCGGGCCTCGATGGAAATGACGACGTGGTGGAAGGCATCGTGGTGATGCGGAAGGGCGAGAACCCAAGAGAGGTGCTGAAAAGGGTAAAAGATAAAGTACAGGAGCTGAATGAAAAAATATTGCCATCCGATATAAAGATGGTGACCTTTTATGACCGCGACAACCTGATGGATTTCTGTACCGAAACGATCAGCCACAACCTGATCGAAGGGATCTTACTGGTGACGCTTATCGTCTTTATTTTTATGTTCGACTGGCGGACCACGGTGATCGTCTCCATTATCATCCCGCTGTCCCTGCTCTTCGCCTTTATCTGTCTGAAGCTGAAAGGCATGACGGCCAACCTGCTGTCGATGGGGGCCATCGACTTCGGCATCATCATCGACGGGGCCGTGGTGATGGTGGAGGGCTTGTTCGTCGTGTTGGCTCTCAAGGCCCATGAGGTGGGGATGGAGAAGTACAATAAGATGGCGAAGCTGAGCATCATCCGCAAGACGGGATCCAATCTGGCCAAGGCCATCTTTTTCGCCAAGATCATCATCATAACCTGTCTCATCCCCATATTTGCGTTTGAAAAAGTGGAGGGGAAGATGTTCTCCCCCCTGGCGTGGACGCTGAGCTTTGCCCTGCTGGGAGCGCTGCTGTTCACACTTACCCTGGTGCCGGTGCTGAGCAGCATTTTACTGGGGAAGGACGCGCGCGAGCGGAATAACCCGATCGTAAATTTCTTCAACTGGTCGGTGATGAGAGGACTTCGGTTTACCATGGCCCATAAGAAGATGGCGCTGCTGGTGGCCTTTGCGATCATGGGACTGTCCCTGTTCTCCTTCAAATTCCTTGGCAGCGAGTTCCTGCCGGAGCTGAATGAAGGCGCGTTGTGGGTGGAAGCCAAATTGCCGATGAGCAGCTCGCTGACCGAGACGGTGAATTTCGTAAGCCAGTTCCGGAAGATCCTGAACCGGTTCGATGAGGTGAACGGAGTGCTGTCGCAGACGGGGCGGAGCAATGACGGCACAGACCCTTCGGGTTTCTATTATGTGCAGTGCCAGGTGAACCTCAAGCCGAAAAAGGAATGGAAAAGAAAGATCAGCGTCGATGAACTGGTGAATGAAATGGACAAGGAACTTCGGCAATACCCCGGGGTGGTATATAATTATTCGCAGCCGATCATCGACAATGTGCACGAGGCCGTGGCGGGAATCAACGCGGACCTTGCCGTTAAGATCTTTGGCAACGACCTGAACAAGCTGGATAAGCTGGCCGACAGCGTCTACAATATTTTGCAAACGGTGCAGGGCATCAAGGACCTCGGCATCATGCGCAATCTGGGGCAGCCGGAGCTGAGCATCGTACTGGACGAGCAGAAGATGGGTAAGTACGGGATCACGACGGCGGACGCCAATTCCGTCATCGAAATGGCCATCGGCGGGAAAGAGGCATCGACTTTTTATCAGCAGGAAAGGAAATTCGGCATACGGATCCGTTATCCGGAACAGTACCGGAACAACGAGGAAGCGATCGGTAATCTGCGGCTACCGGCATTGCATGGGTCAAAGATCCCGCTGAAAGAAATAGCCGAGATAAAAACGATCACGGGGCCCGCATTCGTGTATCGGGATAAAAATACCCGTTTCATCGCCGTCAAGTTCACGATCCGGAACCGGGACATGGGCAGCACGATCGCAGAGGCGCAAGAGAAGGTAAATGACCGTATCAGACTGGGCAAGGGGTTTAGTGTCGAGTGGGCGGGCGAGTTCGAGAACCAGGTGCGGGCGCAGGCGAAGCTGGCGCAGGTGGTGCCGGTGGTGCTGATCCTTATATTCATCCTTTTGTTCATCAGCTTTGGCAATGCACTGGATGCAGGGCTGGTGCTGATCAACGTGCCGTTTGCGCTGATCGGAGGGATCCTTGCTCTGCATGTGACGGGCACGGACTTCAGTATTTCGGCGGGGATCGGGTTTATCGCGTTGTTCGGCATCTGTATACAGAATGGGGTGATCCTGATCTCGGTGTTCAAACATAACCTGCATCAGAAGATCACATTGGGGCAGGCGGTGGTGCAGGGTGTCCAGACCAGGATACGGCCGGTGATCATGACGGCCCTTATGGCGGCCATCGGATTGTTGCCGGCTGCAGTGTCCACGGGGATTGGGAGCGAGACACAGAAGCCGCTGGCGATCGTGGTGATCGGCGGGCTGATCAGCTCGACGATCCTGACCCTGCTGATCTTCCCCATTATCGTGGAGATCCTGTACAGAAGGACGCACCGGAAAAATGCGGCACAACAAATTTCGCTGATGTAAAGGAGAGGGCAGGTGTTCGTGCGGATCACCATACGGCAAATATCCTTGCAATGCCGCCGGTGGCGCCTCCAATTTTTGAAGCACCGACAATTATCGTGGCTCCGGTTATAGGTATCTTGCTCAGATTGGCAATGTTTTCGATCCCCCATTTCCCCTGACGCAGCAACAGCTTATGGGTGCTGTATGCGCTGTCTTTACCGGGATCGAATGAAATAACATCCACGCCGATACCGGCGATATCCCTTTCTTTTACCAGGAAATCTGCGGCGGCAGGAGAAAACCCCGGAAAATGCTTTATTCCCTGTGAATCCAGGCCCAGATATGCAGGCGTCTTCACAAACTTCTCCCATCCGGACAGCATCATTACACAGGAATGCTCTGGGATCCTTCCATATTTATCTTCAAAACGCTTTATATCTTCCATCGTCAGTTCAGCATCCTTGTCCCGGGAAGCCTTCTGTATCATATCGATCACAACGACAGGTACGATCAGGTCTTCAGGCTTGATCTGATCGACGGATATACCGTTCAGAGCGAAATGATTGGGGGCGTCGATATGCGTTCCCAAATGTTCATGGATATGCCAGCTATTGGCGGCAACCCCATTCTTAGCCATGGTAGCTATCGGCGTCATGCTGAAAGGGAAAGTAAGTTTATGAACAGGTATATAAGGGAATTCCGGTGTTAAAGTATAGGTCAGGTCCACAAGATGATCGAAAGGGATAGTTTTCCCGTGCGCCCCGGGATTTTTGCAACCCGCAATTAAATTACCAGAAAGCCACAGGATAACTGCAAAAATTTCCCGTCGGACGAATGATCCAGCCATATCGGCAAAGCTATCCGATCACGGGAGTATGAACAATAACCTACTGAAAAGTAGGTCGCCCAGATGGCCTTACTTATATAAATGCTGATCCTTGATGTAGTCTATATTATTTTCTTTCAGATAACTGATCCCCCATTGGCTTATGAACTCATGTAATGGGCCAAGCGACTTCCCCCTTTCCGTCAGAAAATATTCGACACGGTTTGGTTTAAGGGAAAGCTGTCTTTTACTGATCAACTGGTCCCTTTCCAATTCTTTCAGTTGCTGGGACAGCATTTTTTCGGAGATCCCGGGAAGGTTAATTTTTAATTCGCTATAACTCTTCTTGGTAAAATAGTGAAGGTGGAAGAGGATTAGCAGTTTCCATTTGCCGCCGATAAGGCCCAGGGTGACATCTACAGGGCAGGTATAGACTTTCCCGTTCAGATCGATCATAGACGAAGATATATCCGCAAAAATAGATCATTCGCCCGTCTTTTAACTGGTTTTTGATCAGGATGGGATACGGTCTTGATCCATGGCAGTCAGCAACCATGCTTATTTCGGAGGAGCGGGTATATAGGGTCCGCCGGGGACACCCCAGCCCCATTCCGGCATCGGTGTATCTGGATTGGTGGCAGTAAAGTCAGAATTGGAGTTCAGCACCGCAATACGAGTTCCCCATTCAATATAGGCCACAAAGGCGGACCTGAATTCAGGATCGTCGGGAAGACTGATCTCATCGGCAGATTCCAGCAGGAGGGCCACCCAACGCTGCCGCTGCGCTTCTGTAAGGTGTTTGCCGAGATGTTTTTGGATCATCTGATGGTGACTGCCTTCTTTTTTACTGTAGGCAGGCGGTCCACCAAAGACTTCCGCAATAAAATGTGCAACGTGCAGTTGATGGTCCGGAGACATATGCCGGAATACGGCCCCGATCAGCTCATCGGTTACCACTTTTTTATAAAAGAGGACGATGAGGTCTTCAAATACCTTCATGCCCCCAGCCCATTCGTACAGCGAAGGGATAGTATTATTTTTTTGGACGGTCATTTGTATGCGAATTGATTTATAAGCAAATCTACTGTTTAAAATGAGGGGCAAAAATACCTAACCCAAAAGTAGGGTAAATACCCGGCTGGTTGGCTTAGGCTTATGACGACTATCATATATTGGCATGACGGCGGTCAATTCTCAATTCTTCGTCCTCCCTTAGCTTTACGTTGTTAAAAAATAATTGTTACACTAGAGGCTAATCTAAAGGGTGCATTTCCTACCAGAACAAATCCTAATTACCCAATATTTTTCATAGATTGGATAAGCAACTGCTACAAAGACAAAGCAGTTGCTTTCCCTTTTGAATGCAAAAGTCATTATTACGATGGAACACCAGCATCATACGGATACTCCCGAAAAAGTGGTTACGCCGGATCATTCAAAAATAGATCATAGCAAGATGCCCAATGGTGATAATCATGCAATGGGCAAGGAAGGCCATAACCATCATGCAATGATGATTGCGGATTTCAAAAAACGCTTCTATGTGGTATCCGCGCTTACCATTCCGATTATGCTCTTATCAACTATGATACAGCAATTTACAGGGATTCACTGGCAGTTTATAGGATCGAAATATATTTTATTGGCATTATCATCCGTTGTGTTTTTCTATGGCGGTTGGCCATTTTTAAAAGGATTGATAGAGGAGGTGAAAGCAAAGATTCCTGGTATGATGTTTTTGATTGGCTTTGCCATCACAGTAGCTTATATCTACAGCGTAGCGATTGTATTCGGCTTAAAGGGTATGGATTTCTTTTGGGAACTGGCAACGCTTATCCTGATAATGCTGCTGGGACATTGGATAGAAATGAGATCCGTTGCCGGAGCGTCAAAAGAGCTTGAGTTATTGGTACAATTGATGCCATCCGATGCGCACATGGTCATGCAGGATATGATCCACGACGTAAAAACGGATACATTGAAAGAAAACGACATTATACTTGTCAAGCCAGGCGAAAAAGTAGCGGCCGATGGAATAATCTTAGAGGGAGAAAGCTATCTGAATGAAAGTATGCTGACGGGCGAATCGACCCCCGTCCGAAAGATAAAAGGCGATAAGGTCATCGCCGGCTCCATCAATGGGAACGGGGCCATCAAAGCTACCGTATCTCATCCTGCAAAGGATTCCTATCTCTCCCAGGTAATTAAGTTGGTCGATGATGCTCAGAAATCAAAATCTAAAACGCAACTGCTGGCAGATACAGCGGCAAAATGGCTGACCATTATTGCCATCGTCGCAGGTGTGACTACCTTTTTATATTGGTATTTAACCTGGCAGTCGCTGGCCTTTGCCATGGAAAGAATGGTTACCGTCATTGTTATTTGTTGTCCGCATGCTTTAGGATTAGCCGTGCCATTGGTAGTCGCAAAATCAACGGTGTTATCTGCGAAAAATGGATTGCTGATTAAGAACAGGACGGTATTTGAAAATGCCAGAAAGATAACAACCATTGTTTTCGATAAAACGGGAACACTTACCGTAGGAAAATTTGAAGTGTCACGAATTGTTTCTTTCAAAAAGGATGTAACAGAAAGCGAAATTATTCGTTTGGCGTCTGCATTAGAGCAAAGATCCGAACATCCTATCGCTACAGGCATACTGCAAAAAGCCAGCGGTTTGTCCATTCCCATACCTTCGGCTGAAAATTTCAACGCAATCACGGGTAAAGGAGTGGAGGCTAACGTAGGGGGTAAATGGATTTTAGTGGTTAGTCCTGGCTATTTAAAAGAAAATGATATTGCTCTTCCTGAAGGTTTTACTGCCAATGATACAGAAACAATTGTGTTCTTAATGGTAAATAATGAATTGACGGGATGCATTGCCTTGTCAGATCAAATAAGACCCGAATCGACCGGGGCAATTAAAACGCTGAAGCAAAATAACATTAAGTCAATTTTGCTGACTGGGGATAATAACAAAGTTGCCAAAAGTGTCAGTGATACATTAGGAATGGATAGTTTTATTGCCGAAGTGCTACCTCATCAGAAATTAGAAAAGATAAAGGAATTGCAGGGCAATGGTGAGTTCGTAGCAATGACCGGCGACGGCGTAAACGACGCCCCTGCCTTAGCCCAGGCAGATGTCGGCATCGCCGTAGGGTCAGGAAGTGATATCGCCGCCGAAACCGCCGGTATCGTGCTGGTTAACAGCAATCCAAAGGATATTGTCAGCCTGATCCTATTCGGCAAGGCCACTTATCGTAAGATGGTCCAGAACCTGATCTGGGCAACGGGCTATAATGTAATTGCCCTGCCGTTGGCAGCAGGAGTTTTATATAAGCAAGGCATTTTATTAAGTCCGGCTGCCGGCGCCGTATTGATGAGCTTAAGTACGGTAGTGGTTGCGGTTAACGCAGGCTTTTTAAAAGTTAAAAAATGAGGGTTATAGCTTCCTGAATTGAATTTTATTATCCTGTTCCCATACACAGAGTATCTTATTGTCAGGCAGTATAATCGATTTCAGGAAACTACCCGTGCCGATAATCGTTTCATTTTTTTGAGGGAGCTTTATGATTTTTAATGTATCTCTGGTCTGCATGGATATAACAGCACTTTCGGTTATTCCGGCAATACTACTCATTCGACCTTTACCTATGTTGGTTTCCATTTCACCGGGTTTACAGAAATAAACAAACCCTTCGCGCTGCCAGGTAGTATATATGGTATTGGACCGACCGATTAAAACTCCTCCGCCATCCATCGGGCAGCCGTTCAATTTCCAGGTACCTTTTCCTAATTTTTGAGCCGCCGCAAAGGATCTGCCCTTATCCCCGGACTTTAGCAAATAAAGGTCCCTTGAACCATTTAACCAGTTCCTGAACATGATGGCTACTCCTGATCCCTCAGCAGCAATACTCGGCTTACAACATTCACAGACATGCCCGTCCAGAGATTGATATACTAAGGTATTTTTTGACCAATGAGTTGTTCCACCCGAAACCGAAGAGAAATAGATCTGATTTTTATTGCCTGTCCGGGTATCTAGCCAGACGGCGTAAAAATTATTCTTTTTATCAGCGGCTATACTCATCAACCCTTCAGGACTTGATCCCTTCAAGTCGTTTAGCGTCCCCATATTTTGCCATTCTTCCGACGAATGGTTGCACTGAAACCAATGGATATTTCCCGATTTATCCATAGCGGTAATGATCGAATAATCAGCTGAGCTGGCCAGTTGGGGGCCACGGGACATGCCTAAATGCATGTCGGGCACCTCTGCGACGAATGCAGGTTTGGAAAAGGTAGTTCCATAGTCGGTTGACGTGGCGCAGAATATTTTAGTTTTTAGGCCAAACACCACCCTTATGATCCCTTTGGCATCCGCCGCAATTTGCGGCTGCTCTCCGTCTCCAATAGTATCTGTCTTAATCCCAAACCAGGATAGTAAACCCAGTAGAATAATTCCAGATAAAAAAAATGGCCCTGTTTTTTTCATCATTTCTGCATTAAGATAATTATCGAAGGTAATACTAAAGGTGTACCCGGGGGAAAACCGATTCCCCGAATATTCTTATAAAAACTTTGATATTGTTAAAATAGATCGTAATATTGCGATTGATATGGGTATTACAAAATCTGAAATATTTACGGAAAAGCAGAATAAGCTGGCTAACCTTTTAAAGGCCGTAGCCCATCCAGCAAGGATTGCCATTATTCAGCACCTCATTAAGGCCAATGCCTGTATCTGCGGCGACCTGGTGGACGAACTGGGTCTCGCACAGGCGACCATATCCCAGCACCTGAAAGAGCTAAAAAATGCAGGATTGATAAAAGGGACTATCGAGGGGGCAAGCGTGTGTTACTGTATCGACGGTAAAGCGTGGAAGCAGTTCAAAAAGGAATTGGATGCTTTCTTTGTGACCTATGGGAACGACGAGAACTGTTGTTGATTTTTTTTGATCTCAATATCGTAATATTACAATAACCCGATAATCAAATTGCTATGGCCAGCATTCAGCACAAGGTCTTATTCGTTTGCATCCATAACTCGGCACGTAGTCAGATGGCGGAAGCATTCCTGAAGAAATATGGCGGAGAGAATTTTATTGTTGAAAGCGCTGGCATTGAGCCTGGCGCCATGAATCCCAATGTGGTAAAGGTCATGCAGGAAGTGGGGATCGATCTTAGCCAGAAGAGCACACAAGGCGTATTCGATCTGTTCAGACAGGGCAAATTGTTCAACGCGGTAATCACCGTCTGCGATGGAGCTAACGCAGAAAGATGTCCGGTCTTTCCAGGGATAGTCAAAAGGATCGCCTGGTCGTTTGAAGATCCTTCTTCCCTAAAAGGTACCCAGGAGGAAATATTGGAGCATACCCGGGCGGTCAGGGACGAGATCGGGAAAGCTGTAGTGAATTTTGTTGAGGAAGCGAAAAAGCTTAGTTACTGGATTTAGCCGATACTATATTATTCATTTCAAAATCATATAACATGGAAACGCAGGAACAAATAAAGGAAATGGTAAGACAAAAATACAGCGAGATCGCCTTGCAGGACAAGGAAGACAATCAGGCGTCTTGTTGTGGATCGGGTTGTTGCTCCACGGAAGTCTATAACATCATGAGTGACGATTATACCAATCTGGATGGATATAACCCCGATGCCGATCTGGGTCTGGGCTGCGGACTTCCGACACAATTCGCCAGTATCAAGCAAAGTGATGTGGTGATCGATCTCGGTTCAGGGGCTGGTAACGATGCCTTTATCGCGAGGGCAGAGACAGGGGAGAAGGGTAAGGTTATCGGGATCGATTTCACGCCCGCCATGATCGAAAAAGCCCGCCAGAATGCCGAAAAACTTGGGTTTCATAATGTCGAGTTCCGGCAGGGTGATATTGAAAAAATGCCCGTTACTGGCAATATCGCCGATGTGATCGTCAGTAATTGCGTGCTCAACCTGGTGCCCAATAAAGATGGCGTGTTTAAGGAGATCTTCCGGGTGTTGAAACCCGGAGGACATTTTAGCATCTCGGATATTGTTCTGTTGGGCAGCCTTCCGGCAAAGATCCGGGAAGCGGCGGAAATGTATGCCGGTTGTGTTGCAGGTGCCATACAGAAACAAGCCTATATGGAGCTGATCGAGATCAATGGCTTCCAGCATATTACCCTTCAGAAAGAAAAGCCCATCATTGTGCCTGACGATATTTTGGCGTCTTACTTATCTTCCGAAGAAATAGCGCAGTTCAAGCAATCCGGTACGGGCATTTACAGCGTTACGGTGTATGCCCAGAAACCTGCAGCAGAAAGGGACTGTTGTGGACCGGATTGTTGCCAGTCTTAATTACCTTGATTTTCTGCGGATGCTGCATCCGATCGCCTTGGTTGTAGCGACAGCAGGCTCTTTCCCGTCCATGACCGCAGAAATAGCCTGTTCCAGATAGTTCACTTTATTCGACCCGATATCTTCCGGATCATTATCGATGGCTCCGGTATAAGCCACCATATTGCCCTCCTTTGTATGTCTGACCAGGAATATTTGCGGTGTATTTCTCGCTCCATACGCATTGGTTACCTTTTGCCCTTCATCGTATAGATAAGGGAATCCATATCCGCTAGTTTTTGCCCGGGTCACCATTTTATCAAAGCTATCCCCCGGAGAAACCGATGGATCATTCGGATTAATGGCAATTACCGGGAAACCCAGAGGCGCATATATCTTATTCAATCCTATGACCCTCTGTTCATATGCTTTTGCCACGGGGCAGGTATTGCATGTAAAAACGATGATATACCCCTTGACAGCGCCAAGACTGTTAAAAGACACTAATTTTCCGTCAACATTCTTCAGCTCAAACTCCGGCGCCTTATTACCTGGGGTAACCGTTGCGGTCTGAGCGTTGGTAGCCATGCTCAATGCAACCAATATTACTATCAGAACCTGTTTCATGATCTTTTAATTTTTTGATATGCGGATTCCAATTCCGGAAAAGTAAACTCGTTTTCAAAGAATTTACGGGTTTTGCTCCTAACCATAAGCGTCGCGGGCAGCGCCCCGGACCAGGAAGGATCGATCCGGTTGATAAACACCTGCTGGTCCTTTTCGTCTAACAGAAAAACTTCGTTTTTAATCCCTCTCCTTTTCAAAAAAGGCAAAACTGAAGTGGTACGTTTCGACTTATAATCAAGGCTGACCAAAAGCACTTTTAACTTTTCCCGATTATGCGTCACGCTCAATTTTTCAAAAGATGACAGCTCTTTTACGCAGGTTACGCACCAGGTAGCCCAGAAATTAATCACAAAAATCGTATCCTTTCCATTCGCCAATTTTTCGTACAACTGATCGACATTTATCAAATCTACCTTCTGCCCTGATGCGCGAATAGAGCACAATAAAGTTAACGCAAAAAAATATTTCATGGGTTGCATTCTGAATTAAATAGTTCAAATCCCGGCCTTAAAATCTATTATGAAGTTACCGAAAATTTAGCAGCCTTAGATTGCTCTTAATAAAGACTGTATATTTGCACCATGAAGCGGCTGTTGTATCTTTTTCCTTTTTACATCCTGTTCCTGTCGGGCGTGCCTTGCAGCCCGAATGACGGGTGTTGTATAGAGGAAATGCGTACTCAAGCTTCTACAGATCAGCCAACGGGGAACACCGACAACAAAGCCGATACCCCCTGCTCACCTTTCTTTGCCTGCGGAGCCAACCATGGTGTAGTAATCCCGGATCATCAGATCGAATTTGTTCAGCCACTACCGTCCGTTGCTAAATTGCAATTCTTTTATACCGAAAGGCCTCTTTTGGCCTTTATCTCCTCCGTCTGGCAGCCTCCCAAGTCGGTTTAGCCGTCTTTCAATCTTGACTTCCCGCTGTGGCCGAAGGCCATAGTAGCCTATCTATTCATTTATATCTCCTTACAATGAAAAGAGCGACGAGCTTTTTGATATTGCTTTGCATGAGCGCCATATGCATGGCCCAGCATACATTTATTGCCCAGATCAAAGATGCCGTATCGAGGGAGCCCCTCCCCGGAGCAACCGTTCTTTTAACCGGTACCGGAAAAGGCGTCAAAGCGGATTCTTCCGGTGTCGTGGTCTTTTCCAATATTCCCGATGGCACACAGGCTTTTACTTTCCGCTTTGTTGGATACAAAGAACATGTGGAAACGCTTATCTTTCCCCGAAACAATGACACACTGACCATCTTTCTTGAGCCAACGGGTGAAGAACTGGGGGAGGTTGTTATTTCCTCCACCCGCAGCAACAGGACTTTCCGTAATCTGCCGACCCGGGTGGAATTTATCAACGGGGAAGAACTGGAAGAAAAGGCTAATATGAAACCCGGCGACATCCGGATGATGCTCAATGAATCCACCGGTATCCAGACACAGCAGGTATCCGCCACCTCCGCCAATTCCAGTATCCGCATCCAGGGCCTTGATGGGCGTTATACCCAGATCCTCAAAGACGGCTTTCCCTTGTATGCCGGATTCTCAGGAGGATTGGGCCTGCTGCAAACACCTCCCCTCGACCTTAAACAGGTTGAGATCATCAAAGGCTCCTCCTCCACGCTCTATGGTGGTGGCGCTATTGCTGGCTTGATCAACCTGATTGCTAAAGTGCCTACCACAGAAAAGGAACTGCGGTTCTTAGTAAACGGCACATCGGCCGGGGGACTGGATGTCAATGGGTTCTTTGGTCAACGTTGGGGTAGATCAGGGTTAACGCTGTATGGTGGCCACAGCAGCAATGGAGCCTATGATCCCTCGAATGTCGGCTTCAGCGCTATCCCGAAATTCGACCGATACACGCTTAACCCTAAATTATTTCTTTATTTTAACCCGAACACAAAACTGAGCTTTGGCGTCAACAGCAGCTTTGAAAATCGCATCGGCGGCGACATGCAATATATCAGGGGCCAAGGCGACAACGTCCACAGCTATTTTGAACGGAATAAAAGCCAGCGGCTTTCCACGCAACTCAGCTTTGATCACCAGTTCGATGAGAACAGTGGTATGACCGTGAAAAATTCCATCAGTAATTTTAACCGGATCATTACCATTCCTGGTTATATATTCGACGGCAAGCAATGGTCCAGCTATTCGGAAATTGCCTTTAATATCCGGCAAAAAAATATGGAATGGGTAGGAGGACTTAATGTATATACCGATAACTTTAAAGAGCAGCGCAGTGATACCTTTCCCAATAGAAACTACCAGCAAAGCACTATCGGTGGGTTTATTCAGAATACCTGGACTATCCGTAAATGGTTGCAGACGGAGGCAGGACTTCGGGGGGATTATGTAACGGATTATGGATGGGCGTTCTTGCCCAGAGTGTCCGCCTTATTCAAATTGACGCCAAAGCTTACTTCCCGGATCGGCGGTGGTTTGGGATATAAGATGCCTACCATCTTCACGGAAGAAACAGAACGGGTACAATTTCAATCCGTACTTCCCATCTCTCCGGAGAGCAACCGGCTGGAAAGATCTTATGGAGTAAATGGTGACGTTAACTACCGGACGACCTTTGCCGAGGGGAAATTGAGCTTCAGCATTAACCAACTCTTCTTTTATACCCGTATTGACGATCCTCTGGTATTGGATACCCTTGCCGGACCCGTTTACCGGTTGACCAATAATCCCGGCTACCTGCAATCCAAGGGGTTCGAGACCAATATCAAGCTGAGCTATGAAGATCTCAAACTCTACATCGGGTATACTTTTACCGATGCACACCTGAATGAAAAGGGAGTTATCCGGGAAAACCCTTTAACCGTGCGACACCGGCTGAACAATGTGCTTGTTTATGAAATAGAGGACAGATGGAAGCTGGGATTGGAAGCATACTATTATAGCAAGGAACCCTTAAGTGATGGAAAGACCGGAAAGAGTTACTGGACCTTTGGTTTTATGGCGGAAAAGATATGGAAGCGGTTCTCGCTGTTCGTCAACTTCGAGAACTTTACGGACACCCGGCAAACCCGTTTCGACACGATCTATACCGGCACCGTCACGCATCCGGTTTTCCGCGATATTTATGCTCCGCTAGACGGATTCGTTGTGAACGGGGGGCTGAAGATCCATTTTTAACAAGCCATAATTTTGGGATATCCGTAATAATTATATCTTTACATAAGATTTTCATGAAAAAGGTCTTCGCAACCATATTAGCCGTCGTCTATCTCTCCACCTCCATGGGGGCTACCGTGCATTTGCATTATTGCATGGGCAAGCTCTTCTCCTGGAGCCTGATAAACAAGGATAAAAAGAACTGCGATTATTGCGGGATGCTTAAAAGCAGTGCTAAAAGCCATTGTATGGCTGTTAAAGGAGGTTGCTGCAAGGATACCCATACTATTGTAAAACTTGATAAAGACCAAAAAGCCTCGGAATCAGCTTATAAGTTCTTTAATCGTTCTTTCGATACCCTTGCAGGTAACTTTGTGAACCTGCCTGACAGATATGTTACCTCTTTCGTAGTTGACCATCCTACGACCAATGCCCCACCTGACCCCGATAAGGTTCCCGTATTTATCCGCAACTGTCATTTCCGTATTTGATTTTCTTTCCTGCTATAATGCCCAGCTTTCTGCCTGGGCCCGGGCTGCCACTTATCAGCCCTTTCCAATTAATTTTCTTATTTATTTTCTGATCGGATAGTTCCGTACACGGCTATCTTATTATTCAACTTTTTAAAACTTAAAAGATGAAAACAATTAAACTGTTTTTCGCTATAGCCATTTTATTGGCAACAGCATCATTCGCAAACGCGCAAGATGCCAAACATCATCTGAGAGATTTTGGACCTACATTAACTACGGCCTCTGTTAAAGTATACGGAGAATGCAGCTCCTGTAAACATCGGATTCAAAATGCCTTAAAGGTGGCGGGTATAAAGACCGCCAATTGGGATGAAAATACGGAAATGCTCACAGTCCAGTATAATGATAAAGTCATCAAGCTGGATAAAATCCAGTCGCTGGTGGCCGCAGTTGGCCATGATACCGAAAAGGTAAGGGCCAGTGATGCTGTTTATAATGCATTACCGGACTGCTGCCGCTATCCGAGAAAATCTTAGTCAGTCAATTATTTATTACAATAAAATAAAGGAAAATGAAAAAGCTGTTTATTCTATTAATCGTATTAACGGGAACATTGGCCACATTCGCTCAAAACGCAAAAGACACCTTGCCAAAAAGCAAAACGGCTCCGGCGACGAAGACTGTGTACACCTGTAGTATGCACCCCGAAGTGATCAGTGACCATCCCGGCAAATGCCCTAAATGCGGAATGGAACTCGTCGCCAAAAAGGTAAAAGCAAATGCAGCAGTTTATACCTGCCCCATGCATCCGGATGTGACGAGCGACAAACCGGGTAAATGCCCCAAATGCGGGATGGACCTGGTGAAGAAAAAAGAGCCCGCGAACGATAAAATGAAATAATAATGGTTCAGAGACTCATTGAACTATCCCTTCGTAACAGGTACCTGGTGTTGGTAACGGCACTGGGCCTGTTTGCCTGGGGTATATTTGCCGTCAGACAAAACCCGATCGATGCCATCCCCGACCTGTCCGAAAACCAGGTCATCGTATTTACAGAATGGATGGGCCGCAGTCCCCAGGTCATAGAAGACCAGGTGACCTTCCCCCTCGTCTCTAACCTGCAAGGCATTCCCAAAGTGAAGAATATCCGGGGAACCTCTATGTTCGGGATGAGCTTTGTCTATATCATTTTTGATGACAATGCGGACATCTACTGGGCCCGTACCCGTGTACTCGAAAGATTGAACTATGCACAACGGCTGCTCCCCCAGGACGTAACACCCAGCCTGGGGCCGGATGGCACCGGCGTTGGGCATGTTTTATGGTATACCCTGGATGCTCCCGGCATGGACCTTGGCGAACAGAGGGCGTTGCAAGACTGGTATATAAAATTCGGTCTCCAGACCGTCCCCGGCGTTGCCGAGATCGCCTCATTCGGTGGTTTTGAAAAACAATATCAGCTGGTCGTCGATCCCGTCAAATTACAGTTTTACAATATCTCCCTGATGGATGTCATGACGAAGGTAAAGGCCAATAACAATGATGTGGGGGGGCGGAAATTCGAGATGAGCGATATGGCCTATATCATCCGGGGACTTGGTTACATCAAAAACAAATCCGATCTGGAGAACATTGCCCTGGCCACCAACAAAGGCATCCCCGTCCGGGTAAAAGACATCGGCAGCGTACAGATGGGCGGAGACCTGCGTCTTGGCATCTTCGATCAGAACGGCGAAGGAGAAGCAGTAGGCGGCATCGTGGTCATGCGTTATGGTGAAAATGCAGACCGGGTCATCAACGCCGTAAAAGCAAAAATGAAAGATGTGGAAAAAGGATTGCCAGAAGGCGTTCACTTCAAGGTAGCCTATGACCGCAGCAGCCTCATCGAGGCCGCCGTAGAGAATATCAAGGGGAAACTTGGAGAAGAAATGCTGGCCGTCTCCCTTATCGTCATCCTTTTTTTATTCCACTGGCGGAGCGCCCTCAGCATTATCATCCAGATACCTATAACCATCGCCATCAGCTTTATCCTGCTGAATGCTTTTGGGCTGTCCTCGAACATCATGTCGCTTACCGGTATTGCACTAGCCATCGGCGTCATCGTAGATAACGGCATTATTATGTCGGAAAATTCCTATCGTAATCTGGCCGAATGGCAGGCAAAGCATTCACCGGATAAATAATATTTTTATGGCAAATTACTACCGGATACCTCTGGCGGAAAGACTCGCTATCATCGAAAGGTCCTGCAAGCAGGTATCCCGCGGCGTCTTCTTTTCCACCATCATCATCGTCACCTCGTTCCTGCCCGTTTTCCTGCTGACCGGTCAGGAAGGAAAGCTCTTCCACCCGCTGGCCTATACCAAGACCTTTATTTTGCTGGTGGATGCTTTCCTGGTCGTTACGCTGGCGCCCGTACTAATCTCTTTTTTTATGCGTGGCCGTTTCCGCGGCGAGCAAGCCAATCCGATCAACCGGGTGCTGGAAAGAATCTATGAGCCCATCATACGGTTATGTATCCGGTGGCGAAAAACGACTATCGGCATCAATATCCTTGCCCTGATCATCAGCATTCCTCTTATCCTCAGTCTGGGAAGAGAATTCATGCCTCCATTGGATGAAGGATCTATCCTTTTTATGCCGGTGACGTTGCCGGATGTTTCCAACTCCGAGGTGAAAAGAATTTTGCAAGTACAAGATAAGATCATCAGGTCCGAACCGGAGGTATTAAACGTCCTGGGCAAGGCCGGCAGGGCGAATACCGCTACGGATAATTCGCCGGTCAGCATGATCGAAACCATCGTCCTGCTAAAACCCAGAGCACAGTGGCGTCAGGGTATCAGCAAGGAAGATATCATCAATGAACTGAACAGCAAATTACAGATACCGGGTGTCACCAACGGCTGGACCCAGCCCATCATC
>DATHHO010000016.1:0-24715 GCA_035317125.1 Puia sp. | reverse complement strand
TTCGCGGTGGTCGGTTTCGATAAAGATGCACAGAAAACAATCACCCTGGAGTCTTCCGCCACCTCGGGCACCACGGTAAAAGGGGTCAATACCCTGGCAGAAATGGTACAGCAGCTGAAACAGCCCCGCAAACTGATGATGCTGGTGCCTGCGGGCAAGCCTGTGGACGATGTGATCGCCTCTCTTTTACCCCTGTTGGAAAAGGGGGATATCGTCATCGATGGCGGAAATTCTCATTATACCGATACGCTCAGACGCGTCACTTATCTGGAAGATAAAGGCATTCATTTTATGGGCGTCGGTATTTCCGGCGGGGAGAGCGGCGCCAGAAAAGGCCCCAGCATCATGCCTGGCGGAGACCCGGTTGCCTACCCACAGGTGCAGCCGATCCTCGAGGCCGTAGCGGCAAAGGTGAATGGCAGTCCCTGCGTTGCCCATCTCGGCAAGGGTGCGGCGGGACACTATGTAAAAATGGTACACAACGGCATCGAATATGCCATCATGCAGCTCATCAGCGAGACCTACGACCTCTTACACCGGGGATTGGGCCTGGATAATGATGAATTGCATAAGATCTATAAAAGCTGGAATGAAGGCGAGCTTCAATCCTTCCTAGTAGAGATCACCCGGGATATCTTTCTGAAGCAAGACGACAAGACCCCCAATCGCCTCGTGGATATGATCCTCGACAAGGCCGGCTCCAAAGGCACCGGCAAATGGACTTCCCAGGATGCCATGGACCTTGCCGTTCCCATTCCGGTGATCGATATGGCGGTGTCGATGCGCGAGCTTTCCGGTTTCAAAGACGACAGGGTCAAGGCTGCGGCCATCTATAAAACCTCTTCCGTCGACATTCCCGTTCCAAAAGAAATATTTATCCAGCAGGTACATGACGCCTTGTATTTTTCCATCATCCTGTGCTATGCACAGGGCCTGGCCATGTTACATGCGGCCTCCGCCGAACTGGACATGGAGATCCCTATGCCGGAAGTGGTCCGGGTGTGGAGAGGGGGATGCATCATCCGGTCTTCCCTGCTGGAAGCATTTTATTCTGCCTATCAGAAGAACTCTCAGTTGTCTAATTTGTTATTGGATACGGATATCGCCCAATTGTTGCAGGCCAAGAAGCAGAATATGCGCAATGTGATCATTCACGGCATTCATATGGGTTACCCGGTCGCGGGGCTCATGGCTGCCCTGAGCTATTTCGACGCCTACCGCAGCGAGCGGATGCCGACAAACCTTATCCAGGCACAGAGGGATTATTTCGGCGCCCATACCTATCAGCGTATCGACGAGCCGGGTGTATTCCATACGGAATGGGATAAATAAATCATAAAGAATCAACAGTATGCAAAATCATAAGCGACCGCCGGCGACCCTTCTCTTTATCTTCGGGGGCAGCGGTGATCTGAATTTCAGGAAATTATCTCCGGCCTTATATAATTTATTCATCGATGACTGGATGCCGGACAAATTCGGCATCGTAGGTATCGGCCGCAGTAAATATAATGATGAGGACTACCGCAAACGCCTTCTGGACGGCATTCTTCATTTCAGCCGCCGTAAAGGAGAGCCCAATGGGCACTGGGATGAATTTTCACAGCATGTCTCCTACCTGCAGATGGACGCGGAGACCGAAGCGGACTACCAGAAAATAGCGGCCATCGTAAAAGCAAAAGAAACGGAGTTCGGAGAACATCCCAACGTGATCTTTTATCTGGCAGTCGCTCCACAGCTGGTGCCGGACATCGCAAAAAAATTAGGCCCGCTCAATATCTGCTCGGACACCAAGTGTACCCGCATCGTGATTGAAAAGCCTTTCGGCCACGACCTGCAGAGCGCGCATGAGCTGAATAAGCTGCTGACCAGCATGTTCGATGAAGAGCAGATCTACCGTATCGATCACTATCTCGGCAAGGAGACCGTTCAGAATATCCTCGCGACCCGTTTTGCCAATGCGCTGTTCGAGCCGATATGGAACCGTAATTACATCGAGCATGTACAGATCACGGCTGCCGAAACGGTTGGCGTGGAAGGCCGCGGTGGTTATTATGAGAATTCCGGCGCCCTCCGGGATATGGTGCAGAATCATATCCTCCAGCTCATGTGCATGATCGCCATGGAGGCGCCCGTATCTTTCGATGCGAATGAGATCCGCAACAAGAAGGTGGACGTGCTCAACGCCATCCGGAAGATCTCGCGGGAAGAAGCTCATCAGTATGCGGTCCGCGGGCAATATTCCGAAGGCTGGATGAAAGGAGAAAAAGTGCCGGGCTACAAGCAGGAAAAAAGCGTAAACCCGGAATCCAGTATAGATACCTTCGCTGCCGTAAAATTCTATATCGACAACTGGCGCTGGCAGGACGTGCCTTTCTATGTACGTACGGGTAAAAGGATGAACCAGAAGACATCCATTATCACCATCCAGTTCCGCCCTGCTCCTAACTATGCTTTCCCTCCCGAGGCCGCCGAGACCTGGAGGTCCAACCGGCTGACCATCAGCATACAACCGGAGATGGATATGCGCCTTCGCTTCCAGGCCAAACGCCCTGGTCAAGCGATGACCCTCAATCCCGTAGACATGATCTTCAGCTATGAGCAGGCTTATGACGGCCATGAGCCCGAAGCTTACGAGACGCTGTTGCTGGACGTTATGGAAGGCAATGCCACGCTGTTCATGCGCGCCGACCAGGTCGAAGCCGCCTGGAAGATCATCATGCCGATCCTGGAAGCCTGGGAAACCCGTCCGCCGGTGGATTTCCCGAACTATGCTCCCGATTCATGGGGACCTGAGGACGCCGAAGCCCTTATCGCAAGGGATGGCCATAACTGGGTCACCCTGCCTCCACAGCATCAGGAATAAATATCGAAAATTATGGAATTACATGTTTATAAAGACGCTGAAGAACTAAGCCATGAAGCGGCCGCATGGATCGCCGGCTGCATCGCCAGCACGCTGAAGGAAAAGGACCGCTTCACCATCGCTCTTTCAGGTGGCAGCACCCCTCAGCGCCTGCACAAGATACTGGCGGCCTCCCCATACAAGGAACAGATCGACTGGAGCCGGCTGCATATATTCTGGGGCGACGAGCGGGCAGTTCCCTTTGAAGACGCCCGCAATAATGCGAAAATGGCCTATGATACCCTGCTTAATTTCGTACCCGTGCCTGCCACACAGATCCATGTGATGAGAACGGACATTCCCCCCGAACGATCGGCCGCAGAATACGAAAAGATATTACACGAATATTTTCCATCTGTTGCAGACACGGCTGCAGCCGCTGCCGGCGGATCATCCGCAAATCCTGCTGCCGGCGCCCCGCGGACCAGCTTCGATCTTGTATTGCTGGGTATGGGAGACGACGGACACACGCTGTCCCTGTTCCCCGGAACACCGGTCGTTCATGAAGAGAAGGCCTGGGCAACGGCTTTCTTCCTGAAAGAGCAGGATATGTATCGGATCACCCTCACCAAGACCATCGTGAACAGATCTGCCAGAGTGGCCTTTTTGACCACGGGCGCCGGTAAGGCACATGCGCTCCGGGAAGTGCTGAAAGGAGCCTATGACCCCGACCTCTATCCTTCACAGGAAATCAAACCCGTGGATGGGGAACTGCACTGGTTCGTCGACAAGGCGGCAATGGGACAGCCCGGGGGCGGCTGAGGCATCTTACCGTACCGTCAGATCCACCGGATCATAGACCAGCACCTTGTCCCATGAGAGAATATGCGTTTAAAATAATTTTTTTATCAGCTCGCCGGTCATCTTTCTTTCCCCCTTCGTCCAGATAGAATTCGGAGGAGGGAACTCATTGATATTATATCCGGACTGGGCTTCGAAATCAAAGATGGCATGACAATACCCGTCGATGACCAGCGCGCATTTTTTCCAGTCCTTTGACCAGACGATTATAAGTTTGGAGGTTTTTTTGCCTGCGCCCCCTGCCACTCCGTCCGCCTTATTCCCATCCACTTCGCCCGCCTCGTCCAGCCTGTTTCCGTCCACCTCGCCAGGTTCATCCGCTTCATAGATATGCAGCGCGTCCAGCACCTTCAGCCCCTGACCCTCCGCATCTCTCTCCACGGCATAAAAATAGGCCGTCTCTCCGTCGTCCTCGAATATCGTTCCATACTTGTTCTCCGGAGAAAAGCTCTCGATGAAATTGTCCTCACCCCGCACAAAACTTTGCTCCTGCATCAGATACCCGTTCATGGTGTAAGTTGTTTTAGCCAGTCCACAATGCCCAGGTAGATCTTTTGCGATACCTGCTTATGGAATTTCGGATTGAGTATCCTTTTCTCATCCGCCGGATTACTCAGGAATGCCACTTCCACGAGGGCGTTCGGATAATCGGTGGGACCGCTGAGCGAAAAATTAAAATTCCCCACATTGCCATATTCCTTCAGCCCGAGCGTGAGCATTTGTTTCAGGATCGCCACGCTTAACGGACGGAAGCCGATATAACGGTAATAGGTGCTGACTCCCTGTACCGTGTCGTTAGCGGCGGAATTAAGATGGACGCTTATCAGGAGGTCGGGATTGAACTCCCTCAGCATTTCGATCCTTTCCGGCATGCTTAAGGACGTGTCCTTCATCCGGGTCATGAATACCTGTTTTACACCCGCTTTTTTCAAAGTCTTCTGCAGCTCTTTGGCGATCAGCAGGGTGTATTCCTTTTCCAGGACCTTGCTGACATTCCCGCTGGCCCCCATGTTCTCCCCACCATGCCCGGCATCGACGGCAATCCTCAGCTTGCGTATATCGGTCACACGGGGTTGTCTTTTGACACGCAAGACCAGATGCCTGCCACTGCTGTCGTAAAAGAGACTATGTCCCCAATGCTGGGTATGCTTCAGGTCGATATACACGCGGAGCACATCATCTTCGGTCTGTTCATACCAGGTATTCCTGATCTCCTTCGCGCTACTCAGCTGCGTGATCCAGTTGGTATTGCTTGTGACGCCAAAAATATCCAGGGCTATCCGCGAAGGGCCGATAAGCTGCTGGCTCCGGTAGGGAAGACGCTCGTTCAGCGAAATGGAAATATAATCATAAGCCGAATCTCCGTAGACTTTCATGAGGCCGCTGAGGTGTGTATTGTGAGCGACCGTCGTATCCGGGTGTTTGCCCAGCAGCACGACGCTGGTCTTGGCGATATAAGCCGAATGAAGACTGGAGAGGCGGATCTTATAATCGGTCCGGAAACTGTCCACGACCATCACGACGATATTCGAATCAAGGAATCCCATTTTCGCTCCGCCAAGCCGGTCATCGCCGATGCCATATTCAATAAATGGGAGCTTACCCGCCCCTCCGGTAGTCTTTGCATACCAGAGGCTGTCCTGGGAAAAAGCCACCGAAACGTTCAGCAGGAAAATAAGATACAGCACTGATCTGGCCATCGGAAATTTTTTCTAAAGATAGCCCAAAAAAAGCCACACCCGGAAACGCGGGGTGGCCTTCTTCTCATGTGAACCTGTGTGACTCGCCGGTGAACCTTTTGAAGCTTATAATGGATATTTATTATCGCTGATCAGTTTGGCCGCGATCCTTCTCCTGGCTTCCTTGCTGTTGAAAGGATCCACTTTTGTGAACCGTTTCAACCCCAGCAGCATCATCCGCTGTTCGTCCCCGTCCGCAAAGGCGTTGATGGCGTCCTTGCCGGCCTTGTTTATAGAGTCCGCCGCATCGTACAAACAGGTATGGGCTATATCCAGCTCCAGGGAGCAAGCGGCTTCTCCGCGCTGGTCTACCAGTTTCTGCGCACGCAGCAGGGCGCTTTCGGCGACGAAGGTCTCTATGGCCATATCCGCAATATTCATAAGGATCTCCTGCTCATTCTCGAATTTAGCCATTAATTTTTGCACCGCAGCGCCTGCCACCATCAGGATGGCCTTCTTGAAATGCTGGATCGTCTTTCTCTCCTTTGCAAAAGGGGCGTCATCTCCGCTGCCGAAATCCGGAATGCTCATCAACTCTTTCGAAACGGCCATGGCGGGACCCATCAGATCAAGACGTCCCTTCATCGCTCTCTTCAGCATCATATCCACCGTCAGCAGGCGGTTGATCTCATTGGTCCCTTCGTAGATACGGTTGATCCGGCTGTCCCGGTATGCTTTTGAAATAATATATTCATCGCTGAACCCGTTGCCCCCGTGGATCTGCACCCCCTCGTCAGCCACGAAATCCAGCGCTTCGCTGCCAAATACTTTGAGTATGGCGCATTCGATCGCGTATTCTTCTGCGGCGCCGAGCAGTGCTTCGTTGAAAGGCTTCCCCGAGCTCAGCAGTTCCGCTTCTTTATCGTCGATCCATTTCGCGCTGCGGTACAACGCGCTCTCGCCCGACCAGATCTTGATGGCCATATCCGCCAGCTTATGTTTTATGGCGCCGAAGTTGGCGATAGCCGTCTTGAACTGTTCGCGGGTATTGGCGTACTGGATGCTGGTGGTCGCCGCCCTCTTGGCGCCGCCCAACGCGGCAGCACACAATTTCAGGCGGCCGATATTCAGGATATTGAAAGCGATGATATGGCCCTTACCGATCTCGCCCAGCAGATTTTCCACCGGCACCTTGCAATCCTGGAAATAGAGCTGTACCGTAGAAGACCCTTTGATCCCCATCTTATGCTCCTCGGGCCCCTGCGTAAATCCTTCAAATCTCCTTTCAACAATAAAAGCGGAGAACTTATCGCCATCGATCTTTGCAAATACAGTATAAATATCGGCAAATCCTCCATTTGTGATCCAGCATTTTTGCCCGTTTAACAGATAATATTTCCCATCTGCCGACAATTTTGCCGTTGTTTTCGCGCCCAGGGCATCGCTTCCGCTATTCGGTTCCGTCAGACCGTATGACCCTTTCCATTCGCCGCTGGCGAGCTTTGGTATATATTTTTTCTTTTGTTCCGGCGTGCCGAAATAAAGGATCGGCAGGGTGCCGATACCGGTATGAGCGGATACCCCTACGGAAAACGAGAACCCGCCTCCCAAACCTTCATTCACAAGGGTCGCCGTAATAAAATCTTTTCCCAATCCGCCGTATTCCTCCGGAACGGAGGCCCCAAGCAATCCTTGCTCCCCGGCCCTGGCGATCAGGGAAGGCATGAGCCCCGGTTCCAGCTTATCGATGCGATCGATCACCGGCAGCACCTCGGCATCCAGGAAAGCTGCGCACATATCCTTCACCATCTGCTGCTCTTCATTATAATCCTCGGGGATGAATGTATCGAAGGCAGAACTTTCTTTGATCAGCCATTCACCGCCCTTGAGCGTCTGCTTTGTTTCAGTGGAAGTGCTCATAGAAAATAATTTTGTGGTAAGAAAAATAAGGTCATTTTAAATTATCATAAACGATTTGCAAAACTTCTTTACAGATATCGATCCTGTCCGCCGGCACCCCCTGCAACGCTTCGTTAAGCGTCTCTTCTGCAAGGGCCATGCTCTCCTCCTGTAATTTCTGCGCCTGTTTGGTCAGGTAGATCATGTTGATCCGTCGGTCGTTACCGGAGGGGACTCTCTTCACCAGCTGCAGCTTCTCGAGGTTATCTACCAGTCTGGTTATGCTGGGCTTGTCCCGGAAGGTTGCATTACACAGCTCCTGCTGGCTTTTTCCATCCTCCTTCCATAAATGATACAACACGCTCCACTGCTCGATGGTGATCGTAAGACCTGCCA
Source organism: Puia sp. (assembly GCA_035317125.1). Classification (GTDB taxonomy): domain Bacteria; phylum Bacteroidota; class Bacteroidia; order Chitinophagales; family Chitinophagaceae; genus Puia. The sequence goes on along the minus strand of DATHHO010000016.1, from coordinate 17,035 downwards.
TATTGAACTTCTTTTGCAGGTTACGCGCAATAGCCGTGCTGGCCTTACCCGTTATAAAACTATATAACTCTCCTTTTTTGAATTGGTTGTTTGGCATATAGTTAGTTAAACAACTAAATAAAGTTACAAATTAATAACGTAACAGGCAAGGCTTTTATAGCGTTTTTTACCAGATTACCCTTATTTTTGCGCCCCTACCCATCTTTATTGCCAGCCTTCTGAATGACCATCGATCTTGTTGATCTGTCCCCCCATTAACCCCTTTATTCGTTTTTTTATGCGTAGATCAACATTTCTGGCTTTTTGCCTGATATGCTCCTTATTCTCTTTTGCCCAGAAGAAAATAATCGTCGTCATCGGATCGTCCACCGCCGCCGGCACGGGCGCCTCGCCTATCGACAGCTCCTGGGTGAACCTTGCAAAAGCCTGGTATCAGAAGAATGGACAGCTGAACATGCTCTATAACCTGGCCGTCGGGGGAACCACGACCTATGCAGGAATGCCGAACGGTTTCGTCAGCCCTGGCACCCGGCCCACCTACGACCCCAATTCCAACGTTACAAAAGCGCTGAGCCTGAAGGCCGATGTGGTGCTCGTCAATTTTCCCAGCAATGATATCGCCGATGGTTATACGCTGACTGAAATGCTCTTTAACCTGCGCACCATCTATAAAACGGTGACCTCGGCACATAAGATCTGCTATATTACAACCTCTCAACCAAGGGATAACATCAGCAAGGCCCTGCAGATGATCCAGAAGCAGATAAGGGATTCGATCCTCACAGAGTTCCCTGGTTTCAGCCTGAACTTCTACAATCCGATCGTGGGATCGGACTCCCTCGACATCAATAAGAAATATGGTTTTGGGGACGGCATACACGTCAATGACATGGGACACCAGTTGCTGTATCAGGTAGTAAAGAACAATGTTCTGCTATCCGTCAATCCGCTTGCGCTGGCCCTGACCGATTTCTCCGCGAGTATGGAACAGAATTCCGTTCTGCTCCACTGGACCATCGTCAATGATCCCGGTACGACCACAGGTTCATATCTTTCCGAGGTGCAGCGGAGCGCCGATGGGTCTTCCTTTACCAGCCTGCACCAGGAGCAGGGACTGGGCAACGATCTGGGAGACAACTATTCCTGGACGGATCAGGACCCTCTGCCCGGGAGAAGCTTCTACCGCATCAGGATCATTGAAAATGGAAAAGAAACTTTTTCAAGGACCCTCAGCCTTCTCATCGGCGCAAAGGAGCTTGCCATCAGCAGGATCTATGCGACCGGAAATGCTAGCCTCATAGCCGAGATCGGCACCATAAAAGACGATCAGCTGAAGGTAGCGATCATCAGTACCTCCGGAATGCTGGTCAGACAACAGTCCTTCGAAGCCCATCCGCCTTCGACACTGATCTCCATGCCGATCGCAGACCTGACCAGGGGGCAGTATTTTATAAAGATCACGGCAGCCAATGGTCAGTTCGTGACCAGGCCCTTCCTTAAATTCTGACGAGGCCGCGTCTTATCAGGAAGAGTGTGTAGATTTAACGCAGAATGGTTATCTGATGCATACTGACTTTCCCCATCATGGATCTTCCCGGATAAGCTATTCCCGCTGGGGAACGGGGGATAAGCTCCTGCTGTGCTTTCATGGCTATGGCGAATCGGGAGATTCATTTGCCTTTTTGGCTGCGGCGCTGGGAAATGAGTTTACGATCCTGGCCATCGACCTGCCTTTTCATGGACAAACGGAATGGAAGGAGGGCCCTGTCCTGCTTCCGGACGACCTGCTGGCCATACTAAGCCAGCTCACCGCCGGACTGCCGGGGGCAGCGCATCGCTGGTGGCTGCTGGGATACAGCATGGGCGGGAGGGTCGCCCTCAGCCTTGCGGAAAAGATCCCGGAAAAAATAGAGAAGCTCATCCTGGTGGCTCCTGACGGCCTGAAAATGAATCCCTGGTACTGGCTCGCCACACAAAACGCTCCAGGCCGCGGCTTGTTCCGGTGGACCATGAAAAAACCCGGATGGTTCTTTTTCATCCTGAAAATAGCCTCGGCGCTCGGGCTCGTTAACAGAAGCATCTACAAATTCACATTCAATTATATCGCTGACCCCACGGTACGGGAGGAGCTGTATAACCGCTGGACGACCATGCGCAGTTTCAGACCCGATATCCCAGCCGTCCGCTCTTCGATCCGTGAACAAGGCATTGCCGTCAGACTGATGTATGGCCGCCATGACCGGATCATCCGCTGGGAAACGGGGGAAAAATTCAGGAAGGGGATCAGTGCTGGTTGCAAGCTGGTCATTCTGGAAACAGGGCACCGGCTGTTACAGGAAAAGAACGCTGAAGAGTTGCTTGCCCTGCTCAAAGGTTAACGTATTTTACCTTATTTTACCGGCTGAATGTTCCTTTTCTCGTTCATATGCTTGTTCCTCATCGCCCTTTATGGGCTGCTGATAGAATTTTACCGGAGAGCCTGGCTGGCTATTCCTGTTTATGCCTCCCATCCTGAGGTGGGGAAGGATCCGCTTACCAAGATCTCCGTGCTCGTCCCCGCCCGCAATGAAGAAGAGAACATCGCTGACTGTCTGGGATCGCTGTACCGGCAATCTTATCCAAAAGAGCTTTATCAGGTGATCGTTATCGACGACCATTCCACGGACCGCACCGCTGACCTCGTGAAAAGCTTTCAATCTCCCGGTATGTCCCTTGTCTGCCTGCGCCTCGGATCTCCAGGTTCACCGGACCCCGGGGCTCTGGCTGGCGCGCCCGTAAAAGCTTATAAAAAGCTTGCCATAGAGACCGGTATCCGTGCAGCGAGCGGCGATCTGATCGTGACTACCGACGCCGATTGCCAGTTCCATCCCGATTGGCTGAAGACCATCGCCCGTTTCCATGCCGAGAAAGGCGCAAAATTCATAGCCGCTCCGGTCAGGATCGGAGGAGGCAGCCCGGAAGCCAGAGACACCGTGAGGTTAAATGCCTACCCGGGATCGCGGAGCGATGCGCATTCCTTTTTGTCGGTATTCCAGACCCTGGATTTTATTTGTCTTCAGGGAATAACTGGCGCATCCGTTTATAAAAAATTCCATTCCATGTGCAATGGCGCTAATCTGGCGTATGAGAAAACCGCTTTCTGGGAAGTAGAGGGATTCAGGGATATCGATAACATTCCTTCGGGTGACGACATGTTACTGATGCATAAGATCTTTACAAAATATCCCGGACAGGTGTTCTTCCTGAAGAACAGGCAGGCGATGGTCTCTACCCGGCCAGAAACCACCTGGAAAGGATTTTTTAATCAGCGGATCCGCTGGGCCAGCAAAGCCGATTCCTACGATGACCGGCGGATCTCCGGCGTGTTGCTCGCGGTGTATCTCATAAACCTGCTCTTGCTCGGATTGCTCCTGATCTCTTTCTGGAATAGCTGGTACCTGCTGCTGTTGCTCCTGCTCCTGGTCGTAAAAACAGCGGTAGAATTCCCTTTCGTCAGATCGGTGGCCGCTTTTTTCGGACAGCAGAAGCTGATGGTCTGGTTCCCCGCCATGGAACCTTTTCATATAGTATACACAGTAGGCATCGGCTGGCTTGGAAAATTCGGAAGCTACCGCTGGAAGGAAAGAAAAGTAAATAAATGAACCACTCCGACCGAAATATTTGGAAGCGTCTGCGCCGCAAGAAAAGCGCCTTGTTCGGCCTGATCATCATCGGCCTGTCCATTCTTGTGGCGGTCTTTGCCTATTTTATCGCACCCGATTATTCCCCCGACGCCAATCGTATGATCGTAGAGATCGGGGGGAGCAAACCGGGCTTCACTCAAAAATTCCTGCGTCTGAATAAAGAAGAGCGCCCTGCACCTGCTTCATTCCTTCACCAGTTGGTATATGGCAGCGAGGACAGATACCAATATATTCCAATAAACAGTTTTATAGTAAAGAGGGATAGCATGATCGTGCAGAAATATGTTGATGAAGGTATCGAGGAAAGGGTCGGTTATCCCATGCGTCTCGTACAGATAAATTCCTCGGGAGGGGCAGACCCTTACAATATGGCAACCCTCACCTTCTGGCTGGGCACTGATAAATATGGAAGGGATATTTTAAGCCGGCTGCTGGTAGGGGTCCGGGTAAGCCTGGCTGTCGGGCTGATCACCGTACTGATATCCTTAAGCATCGGCGTACTGCTGGGCGCCCTGGCAGGTTATTTCAGGGGTCGCGTGGATGAGATCATCATGTGGCTGATCAATGTTATCTGGAGCATCCCCACCCTGCTCCTCGTCTTTGCGATCACCCTCATGCTGGGAAAAGGCTTCTGGCAGGTGTTTATCGCGATCGGTCTTACGCTCTGGGTCAATGTGGCCAGGATCATCAGGGGTCAGGTACTTGGCGTCAGGGAAAAGGAATACGTAGAGGCGGCAAGAGCCCTCGGCTATTCGCACACAAGGATCCTTTTCCGTCATATCCTGCCCAATACCATGGGACCGGTGCTGGTAGTAGCGGCTTCAAATTTTGCTTCGGCTATCGTAATCGAAGCCGGGCTAAGCTTTCTCGGAGTAGGCGTTCAACCTCCCCAGCCCAGCTGGGGGCTCATGATAAAGGAGAATTATAATTTTATCATTACGCATAACCCTATGCTGGCCCTTGCGCCCGGCCTGGCTATCATGTTGCTGGTATTGGCCTTCAACCTCCTGGGCAATGGGCTCAGGGACGCCTTGAACGTAAGGGTTTGAAAATAGGCCGGCCCATATATGCCAACTCCTTGAATAAAGATTTTATTTAGCGGAATACCGGTAACTGCCTGTCCAGGTATTCGTCGCAGTTGAAAGGGAAGTGACGGTGATGGTCACCACGGATACCTTCGCCACCGGGGTGGCGGTGATGGAAAAATCATTGGAGGCCGTAGTGCTATTCTGGGTAACGCTGAAAAAGGTCGAAGTGGTGCCATCGGGGGCTGCAGATACGGCAATACTTACACCCTTGGAAGGCATGGCGGAAGTGATCTTGACGTTCAACGGAAAATTCGGGCCGGGGGCAGGGGGCTGGGTGCTGTTAATGGCCGGGGTAGTGGTCACTGCCAATGTTGCTTCGGGGCTGCTCTTGCCGCCACATCCCCAGGTGCCGGTCGAAACAACGGCCATCGCAAGCAGAGCTGAAAAAAATCGTTTCATGGAAAGATGTATTATTATCGGAAATAAAGATAATGCTAAAATCGCTATTATTCCAGTACACGTTATTCCTTAAATACCTGTACGTTCCGGCTGAAACTTTCGTCAAGAGAAATAAACGTTTCCGTTCGTTCGATGCCTTTTATCTTCTGTAGTTCGTCGTGTAAAACAAATCTCAGCTGATTGATATCTTTACAGACTATTTCCGCAAACATGCTGTAATTGCCGGTAGTATAGTTAAGCCTCACAATTTCGGGTATTTTCTGCAATTCTTTGGCCACACTGTCATACAAAGAGCTCTTTTCCAGGTATATTCCAATAAACGCAATGACATCATACCCCAGTTGCTTCAGATCCACATGTAATTTTGTACCTTTAACGACGGACAATTCCTGTAATTTTTTGATCCGTACATGGATGGTACCCCCGGAGACAAACAGCTTTTTACCCAATTCGGCATAAGAGATTTCTGCATTCTCCATCATTTCGTGAATAATCTGGAGGTCTAATTTGTCGAGATTCAATTTTCCAGCCATCTTGAATAGTTATTTTAAATTTTCTCTACATAAAAATACAAATATTTGAATAAATTTGAAAACATAAAAATTTTTATTGAAAAAACAATAAGAATATGGCTGTTTTCTTTAATTTTGCGCTATTGAGCTCTTTTTATACCGGCTTATTTTTCTCAGGGCTTCCGATTCAGGCTCTTTCCTGGGCCAGGGTCAGGGCGCTGATCTTTTATACTGTGGGATGATGAAATCTTGGCAGACATGCCCCCTTGTCTCGGGGGTGGGGATCACGGGATAAACGCAGTGTAATGCCGGCCCAAGCAATTGGGCCGACTGGGGTTGACCACCACAGATTGTGCTGCAGCTAACCGCTCCGTGGAGGTTCGAGTCCTCCTCCTACAGCGACTTACAGGATCTCAGGCTGAGATCCCTATTGTGGAGTGATGAAATTTGGTAGACATGCCCCCTTGTCTCGGGGGTGGGGATCACGGAATAAACATAGTGTAATGCCGGGCCCGACTCAAATCGGGTCCGACTGGGGTTGACCACCACACATTGCGCTACGGCTAACCGCCCCGTGGAGGTTCGAATCCTTCCTCTACAGCCAGCAAAAGAACAGAAGTGCACCCCTTTGGGGGTGCATTTTGCGTTTCCGGGAGATAGGATCATCAGATTGCCCGGGAGGGAACGCAGGTAATCCTCCTTTTGAATTTATTTTTTTGCCTTTTTCCTTTGATCGTACTGATTACAAATCAAAGTCAGAAGAATCCTTTTATCGACCTCCAGAAGATCGGCAAGGCGAAATACCTCCTTGACTACAAAGAGATCTACTTTATCACTTAGTTTGTTGATGCGGTTATAATTCATTCCCAGATCACGGGCAACGACACTTTTTGGAATATTCTCGAGGATCTCCTCGATTGAATGAATATCTCCAAAACCAATCAGTTTTTTTACGGTCGTATAGCTTTTGTGCTTCGCCATCATTCCAAAGAAAAGAAGTAAAAAGTATAGAATCTGAAAATAAGAACGAATCGTAACAAAATACTACAATTTGTTGGATTTTAAGACTTTAGGGCCGAATCGGTACATAGAAAAGGTTAAAAAGGGGTAGCTTTAAGTCCCAAAAAGCATGCGTATACCCCAATCCTTGCAAGAAGAATTCACCGTCTTCTTATTAACAGTCCCTGCCAAACGGTTAAAGCAAAATATGCTCAGGATCCTGCTATATTTTCTTACACAGGAATGCACCGAAGGATCGCCGACTTATATGAAAGACGTACTCCCCGATCTGGCGGCATTTTTTGAACTGCTGGACCTTATCGACAAGGAAGTCGATCAATCCGGGCTTTATTAAAGATTAATTATTTTTGCCGCATGGGCCAGAAAAAGCTAATACGGTTCGAGGCGATCAAATCCTTCCCCAATACCCTGGAATACCCCGAAGGAATGGCCGGGAACTGGAGCAATTTTTTTAAGAACAGCCACCCCCTTACCATTGAGCTGGCCTGTGGCCGGGGAGAATATACCGTCGGGCTTGCCAGCATGTACCCCGTACGCAATTTTCTCGGCGTCGATCTGAAGGGCAACCGCATCTATATCGGGGCAAAAAAAGCGCTTGAAGAAAAGATCATCAACGCCGCTTTTTTACGTACGCATATCGACAAGATCGCCACCTATTTCAATCCCGGAGAAGTGGAAGAGATCTGGCTCACTTTCCCCGATCCGCAGCTGAGAAATTCAAGGGCCAAAAAAAGACTCACGCATCCGCGTTTCCTGCGCCTCTACCAGCAGATCCTCGTTCCGGGTGGTCTGATCCATCTGAAGACCGATTCCCCGCTATTGTACGCCTTCACCAGACAGGTCATCGAACTATGTCATCTGCCCCTGCTGGAATATTCGGACGATATTTATTCCGCTCCCATGAAAGAGGAGCTGAAGATCCGGACACATTATGAAAACCTCGATATCGCGCAGAGCAGCCGGGTACATTATCTTTGCTTCGCCCTGCCGGCAGCCCCTTTACCGGAGATAGAGGAGATTCTTTCTCAAAAAATGAACGAGGATGCAACAATTGATTGAAGGCGAAGACTTTTATTTCAGCGAACAGGGCTTTGTGGTACTTACTGAAAAATACCATCTGGCAAGGGGCGCCTGCTGCGGCAACGGGTGCAGACATTGTCCATTCGATTATGAGAAAGTGCCCGAACCCCGTCGCACCGAACTCCTCGACAACAGAAAAACACATGGCTACATCAAAAGGTAAAAAGATCGCAGCGAAAAAGAACCCGGCTAAAGCAAGCGCTGTAAAGCGTGTAGCCCCGAAAGAAAAATTAACCGTCCTCCGGCCTTCAGGAAAAAAGGATGACTCATTTTTTGAGCTGGTCCACGACGTTGCCCGCCAGATCCCAAAAGGAAGAGTTACCTCTTATGGCGCCATCGCCGCTTGTCTCGGCACGCGCATGTCGGCCAGAATGGTTGGCTGGGCCATGAATACCGTACCCAGTGCAAAAAAGCCGGTCCCCGCTCATCGTGTCGTCAACAGCGCCGGACTGCTCACCGGTAAGCACCATTTCAAGCCGCCTGAAGAAATGCAGAAGCTCCTCGAAAAAGAAGGCGTAAAAGTGAAGAACGATAAGGTGATGGAATTTTCGAAAGTATTCTGGGACCCCGCAAAAGAATTGTGACATATGCCGAAGAATAAGATCTTTTATATCGATAACCTCAAAGTGCTGATGACCATCCTCGTTATACTGCACCATACCGTTATCACTTACGGGGGACCGGGATCCTGGTATTATATGCAGAAGACGACCCAGATGGCGGCGCTTATTCCCATGACGATGTTCGTCTCTACCAATCAGTCCTTCTTCATGGGCTTCTTTTTCTTTCTTTCCGCCCTGTTCCTCGAACCATCCTACAATAAAAAAGGGCCTGCCCATTTCTTCGCCGACCGTCTTAAAAGATTTGGCATCCCGCTGATCTTTTATTCCCTTGTCATCTCGCCCATACTGATCTATCTGTCCGAGGTTGTTGGCAGGGACAAACAGCTCTCTTTCTTCAGCTACATGAGCGGATTCCATCACTGGATAGATTTCGGGGTATTATGGTTCGTCGCCGCTTTGCTGGTCTTTACGCTGATCTATATGCTCGTCAGAGCCCTGCTTCCCGCGCCAACGCCGACTGCATTCCCCCCATCCCGGCCACCCTCCGATCCTGCCCTGCTCTTTTTCGCCATCCTGCTGGGGGTCATCAGCTTTTTTGTGAGGCTCGTCTTCCCAGTGGGCTGGACCCTGTCTCCCCTCGGATTCCAGCTGGGCCATTTTACCCAGTACATTGCTCTTTTCGGGGCTGGTATCTTTGCCTCGCGTTATAAATGGCTGGATAATAACGACCCGCGGAAAGGCCGTCCCTGGGCTATTGCAGCGGTCCTGCTGGTGCTGCTGGGTTTCCCCGGCATCTATATGGTAAAAGTGGTCACCAATTGCCCCATACCCTGGTTCAGCGGCGGACTTCATGGACAATCCCTGCTCTATGCCCTGTGGGAACAGCTAACCGGCATGGCTATCATTATAGCTTTGACGGGCTGGGCAAAGGCAAGGTGGAACCGGCAGTCACCCCTGCTGAAAGAAATGTCAAGGGCCGCCTTTGGGATCTATATTATCCATCCCTTTTTTGTGATCTCATTCGCGCTGCTGCTGAGGAACTGGGCTGTGGACCCGGTAGGCAAGCTGCCATTTGTTGCCGTGGCTTCCGTGATCGCCAGTTTCGCCGTGGCGGCTGGATTGGCCCGCCTGCCCGGTCTCAAAAAAATCCTTTGACAGGATATGTTTGAATTTCGTAAGTTTGTGGAATGACCACCACAGAAACAATCGAAGATTTCTACAAGAAGAAACTCCACCTGGTGCCTGACAACCTGCAACAGGGCATCGGCCATTTTAATGTGTTCAGACGGGACAGCTGCGTGGTAGCCGACAGTACGCCTGTAACTTACAACAGAAGGGATTTTTACAAGATCAGTCTTTCCCGTGGCAACAATGTCTTTCATTATGCCGATAAAAGCGTAGAAACGAAGGGTACTACCCTGCTGTTCTTCAATCCAAGGGTCCCCTATGTTTTCGAATCCTTGTCGGATGATCAGTCGGGGTTCTTCTGCATCTTCACCGAATCGTTTATCGCCGGAAAGAATTTCTCGGAACTGCCCATGTTTGCCCCGGGTGGCAGCCCTTCTTATTCTTTTACAAAAGAGCAGGATGACGAGATCAGCGTCCTGTTCGGGAAAATGCTCAGGGAGATCGTCTCTGATTACACCTATAAATACGACCTTCTGCGAAATTATCTCCTCGAACTCGTACACTATGCGCTGAAGATGCAGCCCGCCGAGATACTTTATCGTCATCCCAATTCGAATTCCCGGATCACCTCCGTCTTCACCGAACTCCTCGAAAGACAATTCCCCATCGAATCACCCTCCCAGCAATTCGGTCTGCGGTCCGCGAAAGACTATGCCAGCCAGCTTGCCGTTCATATCAACCATCTGAACAGGGCGGTGAAGCAAACAACCGGCAAGACGACCACCGAGCATATCACGGGAAGAGTGCTTTCGGAAGCCAAAGCGCTGCTTAAGCACACGGACTGGAATATCTCCATGATCAGCTATAGCCTCGGCTTCGAAGAACCTTCTCATTTTAACAACTTCTTCCGCAAACGCACCCAACTGACCCCTTCGGCCTTCAGAATTGTTTGAATTTCGTAATTCTTGGTTTGATCAGCGCAATGATCCTGGACTCTTTATCCCGTAATTTTGGGGTGAATAAAGAGAATAAACCTATGAGCAATGAAAAAGTATGGTTCGTTACGGAAGTTTCGGCAGGATTTGGATTGAATCTCGTAAAAAGCCTGTTGTTAAATGGTCAGCGGGTGGCAGCCCTTGCAGGGAACGCTGATATTTCAAAAAGAATAATGGACAGCAGCAGCCCTACCCGGAGGCTTCTTTCCTTCACTGCGGACCCGGACAGCGAAGAAAGTATAAAAAATGCCGTTGAACAGACCATAGCCCGGTTTGGAAGGATCGATATCGTTGTCAACAATGCCGGGATGTTTGGCGCTTACTATGTGCTGAAGCAGGCGATCCCCTATCTGCAGGATCAGCATGCGGGACATATCATTAATTTCCTGGCGCCTTCTGCGCCGGTGGGGGATTGTCAGATCTGTACGGCAACCAGGCTGGCCCTGGAAAGTTTGTCGGAGGCCCTGCTATCCGGGATAGAAGGAATTGGTATCAAGGTGACCAGCGTCGCGGAACCTGCTCTGTTCGGCGGGGCAGCGCTTGGTATGGCTTTGCTGGGCGAACCGATGTCGCGTTGCCACCAGTCGGTCCGCCGCAGCCCGCAGCTTCAGCTTCAGTAGTAACGACTGATCATCAGATAGACCACTACTCCGGTGACGGCCACATAGAGCCATATCGGCCACGTGATCCTTGCCAGTTTGCGGTGCTTATCGAATTTTTCCTGAAAGGCCCGCTGTAGCGTGAACAATACCAGGGGTATGATGATGCCGGACAGGATGATATGCGAGCTGAGAATAAAATAATAGACATAGCGCAGGGACCCCGCCTGCGCTTTTTCACGGTCGCTCAGTATGCCATCATGATCCAGATCGCCAAATTTCACAGAGGGATTGGATGCATGATAGATCACATAGGATACGAGAAAGATCGTGCTCAGCACCACGGCTGTGAGATTGGCCGTCTTATGAGCCCTGATCTGACCGTTCCGGATAAAATACAGGCTGGCGAGCAAAAGGATGGCCGTACTGGAATTCAGTAGCGCATGGAATAAAGGAAGGGCATGGGTATTAAAGCCAAAATCGATCTTTACCTGCGGAACCAGAATGATAAAAGCCACGGCGGCGGGAATAGCTACCGACACGATAATAATGGGAATGGTCAGGCTTCTTCCTCCGGCGGGCTGCTCTCTCATGGGAATATCTTTCATATATTATTCTTTTTTTGGCTGAAATACCATACCCCTGCGAATGTCCCCAGGAGGACGATGATGATCACCGCCAGCAACGGCTTCAGCTCGGTAAACACGGATTTTTTATTTTTATCGCGCTCCAGCATGATGAATACGATATCGTCGGCCAGCCTGGTAAGGGCCGCCGTATCCGTGCCATGATAATACCCTCTGATGACCCGGTCCTTGTCCAGCAGGGTCACATAGTCGGTATGGACGAAATTAGAATCGACGCTCACGCTGTCCTGCAAGCCCAGCTTCAGTTCCTCCAGGGCAAAATCATAGATCGTTTTCTTCGGCCCGGTCAGCAGCCACCAGACATCGGAATTCACTCCATACCGATCTGCATATTTCTTCATGACGGGCGCCGAATCCCGGACAGGATCGACGCTGAACGAAAGGAACTGAACAAAGGTGGTATCGATACGCTTCATATCGTCCTTCAGCTTGAGGCCATCCTGTAATCTTTTTATATTCCGCATCAGCGTAGGACAGATGCTGGCGCAGTGCGTAAAGAAAAAATCGGCCACGATCACTCTCCCCTGCAACTGGTCCAGAGAGACGGTCTCGCCCAGCTGATTCTGCAGGGTGACATTCCTTACCCTGTGCCAGGCCGTATCCGTAATCGCTTTCCCGTCCTTCATTTTTGTAACGACCGAATCCGGATAATATCTGCCGGGCATGTTCACTACTCCGTAATGGCTGACGACCAGGTAAAAAACGACAGGGATCACTATCGCCACACACAAGGCCAGCAAGGCTTTTTTACTCAAGATTCATGGTTTGATTCAAGCTGATAAGAACGGATAAAAAAACCATCGCCGCGCAGCGATGGTTCCCGTATTATTGATTGCTGAATGATCGGAAGGTCGTGGCTGCTATTCGGCCGATCCGGGTTTGTTCGCTGGTTCATGTCCCTCTTCCGTCTTTGGCGCTGGCGTCTTGCTTTGCTCATAATGATGAGCATCATAACGGTTGCGCAGTTCCTTAAAAGAGTTGCCATCCCAGAGGAAGGCGACGATGAACCATACAAAGAGCAGCGCCGGCACGGCGATGGTCATGATCAGGTTCTTGATCTCATGGCGCAGGTGCATGAACTCCGCTATGATATAAAACGCCTTCGACAAGGTCAGGATCAGGTACATTCCATTAAGCACATATTTGGGAGGAAAGCCGGTCTTCAGGTGGATGGTCGCCAATATTAGTTCCACCAGGGTGATGCCCAGCAATATCCAGAACGTCCTCCAGATAGGCTTTGTTGAAAATTCCGGTTCGTGATGATGACTGACTGTCTGAATATTTTCCATAATCTGATATTTTCTTGATCGTTAATGATAGCGCTGCCTTCAGCAGCGGCGGCGTCCGTCGCCCGCAGCGACAACCTTCCTCTACAGCAAATAGAAGCAGGTGAATACGAATACCCATACCAGGTCTACAAAATGCCAGTAAAGACCCGCTTTTTCGATCATCAGATAATGACCTCTCCTGGCAAAATCTCCCCGGATATTCTTGATCAGCATGATGATATTGATGAGCACCCCGGAGAATACATGGAATCCATGAAACCCCGTAATCGTAAAAAAGAAATTGGTAAAATTCGTCGTAGCTTTTGTCCCGTCGGCATTGACGAACGGGTTCCGTCCCCACCAGGCGCCTTCTCCATGCAAATGCGTCCATTCCCAGGCCTGGCAACTTAAAAACATAATACCGCCGATAATGGTCAGGATCATCCACTTCGTTACGGCTTTCTGATCATTTTGATGTCCCGCGGCCACGGCGAGCACCATCGTCACCGAACTCATGATCAGGATAAAGGTCATCAGACTTACGAATACCAGCGGCAGATGCGCGTCACCCATTCCCGGAAAGGCCCGGAAGACTTCGTTGGGGTCGGGCCATCCGTTCGTTGCAAAACGGATAGAGCCATAGGAGATCAGGAAGGCGCCGAAAGTGAAAGCATCGCTCATCAGAAAATACCACATCATTAACTTGCCATACTCCACATTGAACGGGCTCTTACCGCCGCTCCACCATTTTTGTCCCGCTGGTATTACTTGTGACATGTCGTTATTTTATTTGATTTGCAAATTTATCTGACAAAACTGAAATTAATTTATAGCCATAAAGAAAATGAACAAATACAACCATAGCAGGTCCACAAAATGCCAGTATGTGCTCATCAGCTCTATCGGCACGCTGTTATAGTTGCGGATCCTCGTGCCAAAGGCCTTTATAAAGAGCACGATCAGCGCGATCACCCCAGCCACCACATGCAGCGCGTGCAGACCGGCGATGATATACAGGAACTGACCGGCCCCAGACCCCTTTAACGTAACGCCGCTGTTCCAGATCGTCCGGAAACCTGCCCACTGGAGGATCACAAAGATCACCCCCAGTATGGCGGTGGCCGTTATCAGATTGCGGTATCTCAACATTTCCCGCTCTTTGAAAGAACGGAGCGCCATCTGCACGGTAAGACTGCTCACCAGGATCACGGCCGTCGAATACCAGAAAGCGCGCGGTATGGCAAAAGTCGTCCATCCCGGCTGGTCCCGCTTAACGATATACGCGCTGGTAAGGCCGGCAAACATCATGATGATGCTGCCAAGCGCTACCCATAACGTAAACTTATGGGGATGTATTTTCTTTCTTTGGTCGTTCACTTTACTATTTACTCCTATCGTTTTGATCATTGTCTTTTTTTAACCATTCCACGCCGCGTCGTCTCTGCGATCCTACCCCTGCCATCCGCGATCATGCGCCTGGCTTGCGCAGGCTCAGTGGATCTTGTTGGCCAGCAAAGCAAGCAACACTACCGGAAGATAGATATAGCTGCTGAACATGACCCGTCTCGCCGCATTTACGGTCATTTCACGGTATAAGCGCACACATTGCCACACCATCAGGATATTCGCCACGAACACGATCACCAGACTCACCATCCCACTCATCCCTGAAAGCCAGGGCAGCACTCCGACAGGCAACAGCAACAAGGAGTAAATGATGGCCTGGATCGCCGAATATTTTGTCGGTCCTTCATTCGAAGGCAGCAATTTAAATCCTGCCTTTGTATAGTCCTTATGCGCAATCCAGGCAATGGCCCAGAAATGCGGGAATTGCCAGAAGAACTGCAAAGCGAATAAGATCCATCCTCCCGCGCTCAGATCGTCATTCCCCGCCGCCCAGCCGATCAGACAAGGCAGACTGCCTGGAATGGCGCCCACTAATACGGAGACAGAACTGACCTTTTTCAGCGGCGTGTAAATGAACGCATAGACGAACAGACTGAATGCAGCCAGCACCGCCGTCAGAAGGTTAAAATGCGACAGGATCAATATACCGGCCACGCCCGTAATGATCGCAAAGGTCCATCCCTCCTGCACGCTCATCCTGCCCGAAGCGACCGGCCGGTTGGCCGTTCTCTTCATCATCGCGTCCGTATCCTTCTCCACCACCTGATTGATCGTATTGGCGCTGCCGGTGACCAGCATCCCGCCAACGAAGAACAGCATGATGGACATCCAGTCGTATTCCGTTACTTTCGGGGCCAGCAAATAACTGATCACTGCAGAGAACACGACCATGAAGCTAAGATTGAACTTGATCAGCAGCTTATAATCCTGCAATTTGCTGGCTATTTTAAAAGAGCTCGTTTGCTTCACGGTTTCCTCAGACATCGTCTTTAGTTGTTTTTTATCAGTGCTTCACTTGCCTCGCCTCCCTTTTCCCGCACTTCACCAAACAAATGCCCCGACTCGCATCAGGGCATTCTATGATCTTTCTTTATCACATCAATGCTTGCTTTCGTTTGTGCCCAATGGTTCGGTCTGGGGAATGAACTCCCTTCCATCCTTACCGTAATCATATGCCCAGCGGTGAACTTCCGGGATCTCGCCGGGCCAGTTGCCATGACCCGGGCGTATCGGGGCCGTCCATTCGAGGGTTGTAGACCCCCAGGGGTTCTGGGTGACCACCTTTCTTCCTTTGAAAATAGAATAGAAGAAATTGAATATGAACAGCAGCTGAACGGCGAACACCACCATCGCTACCGTCGAGATAAAACGGTTCAGGTCCCCGAACATATTAAAGGATTGCCAGTTGCTGTAGTCCAGATAGCGTCGGGGCATACCCGCAAGACCCTCATAGTGCATCGGCCAGAATATGAGATAGGCCCCGGCGAAAGTTATCCAGAAATGGATATAGGCCATCGTATTGTTGAGATAGCGGCCATACATTTTCGGGAACCAGTGATAAATGCCACAGAACATTCCGAGGATACCGGAAACGCCCATTACGATATGGAAATGCGCGATCACGAAATAGGTGTCATGCAGATGTATGTCCAGCGTGGAGTTGCCAAGGAAGATCCCTGTCAGCCCGCCGGAGATGAACATGCTCACGAAGCCGATGGCAAAGAGCATAGCCGGAGTGAACCGGATATTACCCCTCCACAAGGTCGTCAGCCAGTTGAATACCTTGATGGCCGAGGGCACGGCGATAAGCAGGGTCAGCAACACGAATACGGAGCCCAGGAAAGGGTTCAGACCTGTCACGAACATATGGTGCGCCCATACGAGGAAGGCGAGGATCGTGATCGCAAACAGCGACCCCACCATGGCCATATACCCGAAAATGGGCTTTCTTGAATTTACGGACATCACCTCCGACACAAGGCCCATCGCCGGGAGGATAATGATATATACCTCAGGATGACCGAGGAACCAGAATAAATGCTGGTAGAGTATGGCGCTGCCACCTTCGTTGGGCAATGCTTTCTGGGTCGAGGCGATAAATATATCGGAAAGGTAGAAGCTCGTACCTCCGTGACGGTCGAATAACAACAGAATGAAGCCGGATAACAATACCGGGAAGGAGAGTACTCCAAGCACGGCGGTGAAGAACAGGGCCCAGATCGTAAGAGGCAGTCTGGTCATGCTCATCCCCTTCGTGCGCATATTCAGGATAGTGGTAATATAGTTAAGCCCGCCCAGCAGGGAAGATACCACGAACAAAGCCATGCTCACCAGCCAGAGGTCCATCCCGGTCTTTGATCCTTCCGAGGCGTCCCCCAGGGCGCTCAACGGCGGGTAGGACGTCCACCCACCGCTTGCAGGGCCGGTCTCCACGAAAAGAGAGGACAACATGACCACGCTGGCCATCCAGAAAAACCAGTAGGACAGCATGTTCAGAAAAGGAGAGGCCATGTCCCTTGCCCCGATCTGCAGGGGGATCAGGAAATTGGCGAAGGTTCCGCTCAATCCCCCGGTCAGCACGAAGAACACGAGCACGGTCCCGTGCATGGTCACCAGCGCGTAATAGAACTCGGGCTGGATATGGCC
>DATHHO010000015.1:0-24937 GCA_035317125.1 Puia sp. | reverse complement strand
ACCAGCTGCGCCGTGAACGCCTTTGTGCTGGCCACGCCTATTTCCGGACCGGCATGGGTGTATGCGCCGGCATGGGAGATCCGGGCGATGGAAGAACCGACCACGTTCACGATGCCGAGGATAAAGGCGCCGTTCTCTTTTGCTTTTTCGATCGCGACGATGGTGTCGGCGGTCTCGCCGCTCTGGGAGATGGCGATGATCACGTCCCCTTTATGAATGATGGGATTGCGGTAACGGAATTCCGAGGCGTATTCCACTTCGACGGGAATGCGGCACAGCTCTTCGAAAATGTATTCGGCCAGCAGCCCGGCATGCCAGCTGGTGCCGCAGGCGATCATGATGATGCGGCTGGCGTTCTTCAGCTGTTCGATATTGTTCTGGATGCCCGCCATGGTAATCGTCCCTTTTTCCGCATCCAGCCTTCCGCGGAGACAGTCGAAGATGGTGTCGGGTTGTTCGAAGATCTCCTTCAGCATGAAATGGTCATAGCCGCCTTTTTCGATGGCGGTCAGCTCCAGGTCGAGCTTCTGTATAAAGGGAGTGAGCTTCTCGTTGCCGAGATTTTTCAGGATCAGCTCATCGGATTTGAGGATGGCCAGCTCATAATCGTTGACGTAAACGACCTCCTTGGTATATTCGATGATGGGGGAGGCGTCGGAGGCCAGAAAATGTTCGCCCTTGCCAATGCCGATCACAAGGGGACTTCCTTTGCGCGCGGCGATGATGGTATCGGGATGGTCCTTGTCCAGCAGCACGATGACATATGCCCCGACCACCCTTTTCAGGGCGATGCGGACGGCTTCTTCCAGACCGCAGTTGTTGTTTTGCTGGATGTCTTCGATGAAGTTCAGCAATACTTCGGTATCCGTATCGCTGTTGAAACGATATCCTTTTTTGAGCAGTTCGTTCTTGAGCTGGGAATAGTTCTCGATGATGCCGTTATGGATCATGGCCAGCTTGCCGCTGGCCGAGCTCTGGGGGTGGGCGTTGCGGTCGCTGGGCTCTCCATGGGTGGCCCAGCGGGTATGGCCGATGCCGACATGGGCATGCAGGTCTTTACCTACAAGGCTTTCTTCCAGCTCGGCTACCTTGCCTTTTTTCTTATATACTCTCAGGTCCGAATTCAGGAGGGCGACGCCGGAACTGTCATAACCACGGTATTCCAGCCGCTTCAGCCCCTTTAAAATAAGGGGGTAGGCTTCCCGGGGTCCGATATAAGCAACAATTCCGCACATAGAATAACATTTTAGAGGGTAATGAACGGGCAATATTAGAAAATTATTTTCATCCCGGGAGTATTTGTATGGCTACGGCCGGGATTTAGCCGGGTAGACCTGTGGATTGTGCTTCTGCGCTGCGGATTCCCAATAAAAAACGCCCTCTTTGCGGGAGAGGGCGTCATAACAGGGTAGGAACTACGGATCAGTTATAGTAATAATTTGAATTGCGGTTGTAATTCGGGCTGGTAGCGGGCCTGGTTTTCCAGTAACCTTCTATCCACACCCATCCATCGTTGGTGTTCTTCCAGTGCGCCTTGACCCATGTCTTGCCCGCACTGTTGCCTGGGGACGAATAAGAGGAGGGCTCGTTATTGGTGCCGGGCCTGTTGGACAAGGAGTCGGGATCACCGTAATTATTGTTATTATGACGGGGAGCGTCCTGGTACGGATCGGCCGGTGGGGTCGTTCTGTCGCGCTGCCGTTGATTGTCCTTGTAATTATCCCGGGGGTCATTGTAATTGTCGGGAGCCGCCTGCTGATCATCTGCCGGCGGATTGCTGTAAGCTGGTGGGACGACTGCCGGAGGGTAGCCATAACCATAGGGCGCGTATCCATAGGGATAACCGTAGCCCGGATATCCGTAATAGTAAGGACTGCCATAATACCCACCAAGGCCGAAGCCAAAACCCAGGCCCAGTCCGAGACCAAGACCGTAGCCGCCCCCATAGTATCCGCCGCCATACCCCCGGCCACCACCGCCAAAATATCCTCTGCCACCTGCATATCCATGGGAATATCCGCCGCCATACCCTCGTCCTCCACTAAATCCGCGCCCGCTGCCGCCAACAGATCCTCCTCTGCCCGGGCGCTGGGCGAAGCTTGAAGAGCCGATCAATAAAAGAAGGGAAAGACCGGAGACGAATGCCCACCGGTAAATGCTTATGTGAAAAAAGGCTGACCTTTTCATAGCGCTTGATTTTACTGTTTAACGATACGAATGGCCGGCGGGCTAAGTTGCCTGACCGGTCCTTTTAAAGTTACAAAGAAAGTACTGGAAAAAATAGCCCTTGCGGGGGTATTACAAGCCATTAACAATTGGGGGTGGGGGGCGGCTCACAACAAAATCCCGCGCATAAACAGGAAGGCGACGGAGAAATAGATGACCAGACCGGTGACATCCACAAGGGTAGCTACAAAAGGGGCGGAAGAGGTGGCCGGATCGGCGCCGAGCTTCTTCAGGACGATGGGCAGCATGCTCCCCGCCACGGTGCCCCAGAGGACAACCCCGATCAGCGAGAATCCGACGGTGAGGGCGATAAGGGCGGAATGTTCGCCGTAGGTATGAAAGATCTGGTTCCACAACATCACCCGCGTAAAGCCAATAATGCCGAGGACCGTTCCCAGCATCAGGCCGGAGAGTATTTCCCGCCGTATGACGCGCCACCAGTCGACAATGCTGATCTCGCCGAGGGCCATCGCCTGGATGATCAGGGTGGAGGCCTGGGAGCCGCTGTTGCCGCCGCTGGAAATGATGAGGGGGACGAACAGGGCCAGCACGACCGCCTTGGCGATCTCATCTTCGAAATAGCCCATGGCCGTAGCGGTAAGCATTTCGCTCAGGAAGAGAACGACCAGCCAGACGATCCGTTTTTTAAAAAGCTTCATCAAAGGGATGTCCAGATAGGGCTCGTCGAGGGCTTCGGTACCCCCGATCTTCTGCATGTCTTCCGTGAATTCTTCCTGGGCCACCCATAGTACGTCATCGATGGTGACGATGCCCATGAGAATATTATTATTATCCAGTACGGGCAGGGCCACGCGATGGTTCATTTTAAAGGCCAGACTGGCTGTTTCCTGGTCATCGTTCACGTTGAGGGCGATATACCGGTTGTCGATCACATCTTCGATCCTTTTGTCCGGATTGGCCAGGATGATCTCCCGGATCCGTATATCATCGATAAAGGCTCCTTTATCGTCCACGACATAGATGACATCGATGGTTTCGCTGTCTTTCCCAACCTCACGGATATGTTCGATCACCTCTTTTACGGTCCAGTCCTTCTGGACGGCGATATAGTCGGGTGTCATCAGCCTGCCCACGCTGCTTTCGGGATAGCCCAGCAGGGACAGGGTGATCTTTCTTTCTTCGGGGTCGAGGGTCTTGATCAGTTCCTTGACCACCTCGCCGGGCAGCTCTTCGAGGAACGAGGTCCGGTCATCCGCCGAGAGGTCATTCAGCAGTTCGGCGGTCTTGAAGGCGGGTAATTCCTGGATGATCCTTTTCTGAGCGGAGAAATCGAGGATCTTGAACACGCTGGCGGCCCGGTGGGTGCTCATATTGGCGATGATCTGGGCCTCGTTGTCCGGGAATTCGGAGATCAGCTCAGCCACATCGCTGATGTTCTGATTATTCAGGAATTCCCGGATGGCTAATACGTCCTCCGACTGGACGATCTCCAGAAATTGTTCCTTCGGTTCAGTCTGGGCGTGTTCCGGTGACATACGCCAAACGTACACCAAAAAGCTGATTTGAAAAAGTGCAGATTGTGGGTCATTGATGCTGCCGGATAAGGAACCGAAGTCCTGTTAGTACAGATTGTGGATGGCGGAGTTGAAAAAGAAGACATTGACGGGGCATTTGATTAAATTGCCGGCGATGATCTTACCAAGTCTTGTCATTGCACCAACGTTGCGGAAAGGAAGAGGCGTCTTTACCACGGTCAATATCGAACGCGGCGCCATTATCGAAATAGCTCCCGTGATCGTTATGAGCAAGGAGGACAGGGTGCTGCTCGACCAAACCCTGCTGCATGATTATATCTTTGAGTGGGGCCATGACCCTAAGCTGTGTTGCATGGCGCTGGGATACGTGCCTTTATACAATCATTCGTATAAATCCAATTGCGTATATGAGATGGATTATGAGCAGGAGCTGATCTCCATCAAGACGGTGCGTTTTATTCAGTCCGGAGAGGAACTCTTTATCAACTACAATGGCGACTGGAATAATTCAAAACCTGTCTGGTTCGATGTAAGTCCGGAATGATCACCGCAGCTCCGGCAATTCCCTTCAGATGCCCGTGGCCCCTGGGCGATCACTTCCTCTTTCTTTTCAATACCGGCGCATATTTCAGCGCGAAATTGATCCCGATGCTGTTCATCTGCACCTGACCGAATCCGATGCCATTGGTGGGAATTTTTACATACGGAGCCACCATCAGAGAGAGGCTGTTGCTGATACCCGTTTCTACTCCAAGGGACAGATTAACGACAGAGAACAGATTGGTCCCTTCATGCGGGTAGCTGAATTTGCGATAGACTTCCCTGCCAAAGAAGCTGTAATAGTAATTGCAGTTCTCATGCGAGAGCAGATAGGAAGATACGCCTCCGCTGGCAAAGAAAGTAGTATTGCCGGCTATGCTGAAATCATAGCGCAGGTTCAGCGGGATCTCCAGCATGCTGAATGAACCTTTTACATAATTCACGTCGTGCATGTTGTTCATCGGGTAGTAATTCTGCGGGACATGATAATCCTTTGGCCGGGCAGAAAAATTCCTTTTCGAATACAGCAGGCCGGTACCGATATACCACCTGTTAACAAATTGATAATCTGCCGTGATCCCGATAATGCTGCCGGGCTTATCGCCAGCCAGTGAATTGACGGATGCAAAATCCGGCGCAATGGAGAATCCCAGTTGCAGTGACCTGTTTATATTCAGCGATCTTCCATTCTTTCCGAGATCGACCGTAAGGATATTTTTGGGGATCGTTTTTACCGTGAGATGTCTGAGGGCCGAGTCATCGATGGCCGGCGACCGGCCGGTGAGCGAAGAAGGTTTGCGTATGGCGGATAACGCAGGCCAGGCATCCTGACGTGCGAGCGCGGCGTTCTGATGCGTAGCTCCAGCGTCCTGATGTGCGGTCGCGTCTCCCTGATGCGCACGCCCGGCATCCTGCGTCGCGGCCTTGTCTTGCGCCGCAGCCTTATCCTGTGCCGTCGTCTGATCCTTCGTCGTCGCAGCATCCCGATCCTTTGGGCCCTTGTCATGGCCATGTGTTGACGGGCCTGTTCCTCTCCGCGAGTGGATACCCGCCAGGTCTCTTCCCGGGACGGGGGCATTGTGTAGCCGGGCAGGCTTGTTGATGCCATTGCCGGCCAGGGCATCTGTGGCATCGATATCGGGACGATCTATATCAGACCCTTTTGGTGAGACGCCGGATGCTACTCCTTTGTGGGAGGTTGAGGTGGATCCGGGTGTTGTCCGGGAAGCAGGCGCATTCGCGGGGGTCGTCGCAAGCCTTTTTGAATGGGCCGTCGCTGCGGACCCGGATGCAGCCTCCGGAGAAAGTCCATTCACGTGCGAGTTCGCGTGCGCAGTTGCGGATGAGTTGGCGGGTGCGGACGCAGGCGTCGACGCCGGAGTATGCGCCGGAGCGGAAGCGCGCGTCGCCGCTAAAGCGTTCGGGTTAGTTTCGGTTTCAGGGCTGTGTGTAGAAGTAGACTTATTGGAATTATTTTGGGTGAGGGTTGTAGTTTTTTCTGGAGCCGGAGCGGTCTTATCCATTTTTAGGACGGTACCCGGTGGACTGCCGGAAGGATCCGTTTTGCTGATGATGGGTGTAGCAGGGGACGCCACCGTCGAGCGGGCATTGCTTTTTCCCTGTTTGATAAAGTACCAGGATACGCCGATCAGCAGCAGGATCGCCGGTGCAAAATAAAAAGACAGTCGTCTGAACCCACGCAACGGATTGGGACGGGGAGTGATCCTGCCCAGTTCCTTGTCCAGACGCAGCTCCAGCTTTTGCCAGGACGCCCCGCCCTGGGGTTCGCCCGGGTCATAGGCATCGGCCGCTTCCTGGCTGAGCCGGTCCAGTTCTTTATCGGAGAGGTTCAACATAAGCTTTATGGTCAGTTTTTTTTGTTAGGATCTTTCTCAGGTTTTCTCTGGCTTTCGATAGATTGGATTTGGAAGAACCGACGGAAATTCCCAGATGGCTGGCTATTTCTTCGTGGGTCAGTCCTTCTATAACGAATAAGTTAAAAACGGTGCGATAGGCCGGGGATAGCTGGCGGATGGCCGCAATGATCTCTTTATAGGACAGTATATCAAGGCCGGTCTCCTGTTTGTCTGCGATGTTCTCCGTGTCTTCCGAGAGCATCTGCCCGTTGATGGAGGCTGCATTTTTGCGATAATGGTCGATGCAGGTGTTGATCAGGATACGTTTGAACCATCCTTTCATGGAGGCAAGAATATCCGCATGCCTCGATTCCTCGAACTGATGAATATTTTTAAAGAGCTTCATAAAGCCTTCATTCATAATTTCTTCCACCTGTTCGAGGCTGTTCTGATAACGGTAACAAATTTTCATAGCATACTCCCTGAGCATATAATATAGCTCTTTTTGGCTGGCACGGTCGTTGGAACGGCAACCATCGATTAAAGCGTGTATTTGCGTGTTTTCTTCTATCAATTGGGAAATGCGATGTTAAAGAATTGGTATAGCCAGGTTAACGCGCAAACTACTGTCGAACAGTCAAAAATTACGTAAAGAAAATGTTAATGGTTGCTTCGGGGCCTAAATTGCTGAATTCCGATGGGGTCCAGGCAAGGAATGTGGGGGTGAATGCGAAATCGGGCGCGGAGGAGTCAGGCGAGGGTTTGCGCGGGTCCAGGGCAAATGCGTCGGCAGGGGCGTGGGCATCGCGGCCAGAGTGACTCAGCCAGGCAATCCGGTGACGGTTATCGACAGGCTGGCCTTTACAAAGATCTGTACCTGTACTCCCTTTTCGCCGGCCAGCAGTCCTAACATCCTCAGTTCCTGCGTTTTACCAGTAGAATAGGTTTTTGGGGCCAGCTGTCGGGTCAGTTGGGCGTCCATCATGGGCATATTGGTCTTGATCAGGGCGGCGATGTCCAGATAGGAGTTGCCCTTTATCGATTTGCGGATCTTGTTGCGCATCAAGCTTTTAGCTATTTTGAGCGCCAGATCCTGACTTTCCAGCGAATAGGAGATGTCCGGAATGCTGAGCGCTTGTTTGGCCGTGTCGAGTACTGGGGTGCCCCGGAGATAAATGCGTCCTTTGCGGCTGCCGGCGAAATCGATCCGCATTTCCACCTGATGATGACCGATTCCCTTCAGCTCCACTTCTTTGATGGTGACATTATTCCCTTTGACGACAAAGGTCTTGTTCCGGAGCGAGTCCGTGATCAGTTTGCTGAGAAAGCCATAATCATAGACGGCATTCAGATATAGGGAAACGCCGCTCCGGTTTGCTCCTGTGCTCAGAGGCGGTAAAGAACCGGGGACAGGCTTATTGCTGCTGTCGGATGAAAATTCGGGCCGGCAGGAGAAGCCCATGGAGATGGTGAGGGTGTCTTTCGCATAATTCAATTGTCCTGTACGTATGGAGACGGGATTGACGACCAGATAACCGTATGGCCCAAGGGCCGTTTTCTGCCAGGCCCTTCTGGCCTGCTGGCGCAGGTATTGTGAAAAGTCCATACCGGCCACCGTTCCGTCAAGGGTCGTACAAAAAGCGGCAATGGACGAACGTATGCTGTCCAGGATCTGTTGGGTCATATCCGTGGATAAGAGGGATACGATACAGCGGTCCTGTGCCCTCAGCTGCTCCAGTTTGGAGAAGGTCCTGATCCGGTAGCTGGGTAAAATATTTATCTGGGAGCTGATGCTGATATCCACTTTCCGCATGGGTTCGTTGCCGAATCCACAGCTTCCCGATACCCAGGGCGAGACCGGTTTGTTCAATGCACAGAGACAGCGGCTCCCCGCTACCTGGTAATTGCCCGTCATCTGCAGACCCAGCCTGTTATTGGTACAGCTCAGGATAAAGCCCGAACGGATAAAGCGATATTTATACCGGAAATCGCAGGTGGGTTGTAGATAATCCGGCCATCTGTCGGAAAGAAATTCTTTGGGGACCATCGAGTCGGCCATGGTCAGTATCGGACGCGCACAGATCTTCAGCGGAAGGTCCATTTCAGAGACCGGCAAACGGGGCAGGGTATCCGGAAGTACGGGAATGATCGACGGGGAGGCTGGAACGAGCTTCCTGGAGGAGGAACAGGAGCCAAGGAAAAAAACCAGTGCTGTCAAGAGGTAAACCGGGTAATACTTCATCCGTGATGATTTGCGCTGCTAAGATAACGCGCCCCGCATTAAATCCCGGGCCTAATTTCGGGAGATGGGGTCGCGCCGCCAACCTTTTTTTGTCGTATCGATCACATTCAGCAAGCCGTCGTGGAAGCGGTCCTCGCCCAGTTGCCAGAACATGATGCCGCCCAGTCCCTTTTCAATCGCATAGCGGGTCTTCAGGCGGATCGATAAGGTATCGTCATAGCTGACAAAGAGCTTCTGGCTGGCGTTGTACAGATAGGGCGCCTGCGCTATGGGATCCCAATGGTAGGCATAGCCGCTGTCGGTGGAAAATACAGCCGCCTGGTCCCGGTAAGAAACACCCCTTTTGAACACGCAGGGGCGGTACAATCCGTTGTTGATACTGTCCACACCCGCGAAGATCCGGGCATAGAAGGCGACGCCGATGGCGATCTTCGAACGGGGCATGCCCATGGAATCCAGCCAGCGCACGGCATGATCGGTGGACTCTACCTGATGAGGTGTGGAATAAAGAGGAGTGTGGTGGCCGGATACCGTATCGTATCCGCTGACCAGGTCATAGGTCATCAGGTTGATATAGTTGACACGCGGCACCACTTTCTTCCAGTCGATGGATCTTTCCAGATATTTGGTAAATCCTCCCGCTGCGAAGCTGATCTCCTGCTGCCGGCCAAGCTTTCTCCGTAACTGTTTGATCAGCCGTGTGAAATTATCTTTATCGGCGGGCGAGAACGGATACCCGGGAACGTTAGACAGAGCGGGATATTCCCAGTCCAGATCGATGCCGTCCGTCTGGAAATAACCGGCCAGCTCTTTTACGGAGCTGCAGAATTCCTTACGGCCTTTCCGGGTAGAGAAGACCTGGGGACAGGTGCGGCAACCACCCCATCCGCCAAGAGAGAGGATGACCTTCAGTCCGGGGTTCCTGCTTTTCAGCGCGACCATATGCCTGATGATCGCGGTATCGTTCGCATTGTTCACCCAGAGCTTGTTATCCTTCAGATGACAAAAGCTGAAAATGATATGCGTCAGCTTCTCGACTTCGAAGCTGTCGATTGCCGAATTCCTGCCTGCATAATAGCCGATCACTGCGGGCCCTTGTGCGCGGGAAGCAAGGGCAACATGTGCTAAAACTGCTAAAGCAACTATTCTACAAAAAGGAGATGTCATATAAGAATTATTTTGTTATGCCTGCGGGCCCATTGGTACACCAGGGCCTTTTTTGCTGTGCCGGAATCCAATATGTTGTGCCGGAATCGCCATGCCGTGGCGAAACCCACTATGTTGTGACGAAAGTAAGATAGTTGTAATGTGAATGCAAGGATAAAATGAGGAACGGCTTATCGGTCCGGCGTTCCATATCCCAGCGAAATAATATCCGCGTCGTTTTTTGCCAGATGCGTCTTTCCATCGGTCAGTATATAAATGCTGTCGGCAATATCCGTGATATGGAGGTACAGGTGATCGGTGAGCAGGAAGCCCTTGTTCTTTTTTTCTTCCAGCAGCATCTCCTTCACTTTTTCGATCTGCATGGGCATGAGGTGTGAAAACGGTTCGTCCAGCAGGGCAAACCTTGACTTCGACCGGATAATAATATATATTTCTATCAGGCGTCTTTGTCCGCCCGAAAGATCGCTGATGGCCGATCTGTATTTTGCGCCGAGTTCGGGAAAGTTCTTCTCCAGATCGCCGAAGTCCATACGGTAATCGCTGAATATTCGTTTTACCGTCAGTGATCCGGGTATGAAGTTGAACTGAGGAAGGTATCGCAGGAGGTCCGGCCTTTTAAAAGCCTGCATAACGGATCTGTTGTCAAAACGAACGGAGCTTCCGGCTGCCCGCAGATCGCCGTAAATGATCCGCATCAGACAGGTCTTTCCTTGCCCGTTCCTTCCCAGCAGACCGGTGATCTTGCCCGTCTCGCACCCGATATGGACATCGGATAAGATCGGCCTCAGACCGAACTCCAGTTGAATGCTATCTGCTTCCAGCTCATGTTTCATGGGTTCAATTTATGAACCTGGATGAGTAAAAAAAGAAAGAGGCAAAAATCGAAGCCAAGGGTCGTGGCCCACAAAACGAATTTTGAAACGCCCAGGTTCTGATAGTAATAGAATTCCTTGCTCTTGTAAGCCCGTATGAACTGGAAGACCATCCAGAGCGTGACGAGCTTGAACCAGAATAAGACTTTGAAAATGGAAAGCCCATATTCCCAGAACAGGACCATGCAGGCTCCGGTGATCAGCAAATTCGCCAGGAAAAAGCTTTTGTAGAAGGTCAGCAGCAGCCGTATGGTGTGGAAGAATTTCAAGGGCACAATCTATTTATTCCCGGGAAAGGATGGCCGTCGCCGCGGGTATTTAAGGAATATTTATAATTCAGGGCATTTTGACTGGACTCGTAATTTTTATATGTTTGTCTCACCTGAACCTGAAAGGATGAACAGGAAATGACCAAATGCGGAACGACAGGATGCAGAACGATAAAAATGCGAACATCGAAAAAAAATAAAAATATGTCTGGAAGAAGAGAATTTATTGCGACCGCCCTGGCGGCATTGGGCACATCCTCCTTACTGGCGGCAGGCGACAGGCATGAAGGGCCGGGCCAGGCTGACGCAGGGCGCAGAGCCGCGACCCATGCGAGGAACGGGGAGTCATTGAACGCCTCCGGTCATGCTGCGCTCACCAGTCACCCTGCGCTCAGCATCCAGCAGGTGATCGACCTGCTCCTCGCGGATATTCCCGGCGCACCTTTTCCACAGACGGTGGACACGATCAAGTCCGGAGATCCTTCCTGGCCCGTAAAAGGCATCGTGACCACGATGTTCGCCACGGATGCCGTTATCGAAAAGACCATCCAGCTCGGCGCCAATTTTATCATTGCACATGAACCGACTTTTTATAACCATACGGATGAGACGTCCTGGCTGGAAGGCGATAGGGTCTTTAGGTTCAAGAAAGACCTGCTGGACAAACACCAGATCGTGGTCTGGCGCTTCCATGACGGCTGGCATACGCACCGGCCGGATGGCATCCGCATGGGTGTGCTCAGCGCTCTCGGCTGGGAAAAATATTATGATGCCGCACAGCCCCAGGTCGTTACGATCCCGGTCCTGTCTCTTGGCGATCTCATTAAGCATGCAAAGAAACAGATGGCTATCGATAAAGTAAAGGTGATCGGCGATCTTGCCCAGTCCTGTCAACGCATCGTGATCATGCCGGGAGCGGGTGGTGGAAAAGCACAGATCCAGTCGCTGCAAAAATATAACCCCGACTGTCTGATCTGCGGGGAGCTCAATGAATGGGAGACCGCTGAATATATCCGTGACGCCCGCTATCAGGGCGGGAAGACATCGCTGCTGGTGCTGGGGCATTCGGTGAGCGAGGAGCCCGGTATGCAATGGCTGATCCCCGTGCTGCAACCCAAGGTTCCCGGGATAAGGATCACGCATATTCCTTCGGGCGATCCGTTCCAGACGATATAAAAAAAGGTCGCCCCGAGGGACGACCGTATATTTTGCGGACCGTTGCCGATCCGGTGTGGCTGCTCCGGCTATTTCCCGACTTGTGCACGGATCACATTCAATGCGCCGCCTGCGACGAACCAGGCTATCTGGGGCTCGTTATAGGTATGGTTGAGTATGATCTGGTCTTTGGTGCCGTCCGCATGGTTTAACAGCATGGTCAGCGGCAAGCCCGGCGCGAAGGCTTTGAGCCCTGCGATGTCTAAGGAATCATCTTCTTTCACCTTGTCATAATCTTCTTTATTGGCGAACGTCAGGGCGAGCATGCCTTGTTTCTTCAGGTTCGTCTCATGGATCCGCGCAAAGCTTCTCACGACGATGGCCCTCACGCCGAGATGGCGGGGCTCCATGGCCGCATGTTCGCGGGAAGATCCTTCTCCATAGTTCTCATCGCCTACCACGACGGACCCGATGCCGGCGGCTTTGTATGCTCTTGCGGTGGCGGGGACGGGGCCATATTCGCCGGTAAGCTGATTTTTTACGGAGTCGGTCTTTTCGTTGAAGAAGTTTACCGCGCCGATCAGCATGTTATTCGAAATATTGTCCAGGTGGCCGCGGTATTTCAGCCAGGGGCCTGCCATGGAGATATGGTCGGTAGTACATTTTCCTTTGGCCTTGATCAGCAGCTTCAGCCCTTTCAGGTCCGTACCTTCCCAGGGGGAGAAAGGAGCCAGCAATTCGAGGCGCTGTGAATCCGGTTTCACGACCACCTGTACGCCTCGGCCATCTTTGGCCGGGGCCAGATAGCCCGCATCTTCCACCGAAAATCCTTTCGGAGGGAGTTCCACGCCGGTCGGTTCATCGAGCATGACATCTTCCCCTTTCTCGTTCTTCAGGGTATCCTTCAGCGGATTGAAGGTCAGGCTGCCGGCAATGGCGAACGCCGTTACGATCTCCGGAGAGGCTACAAAGGCATGCGTTGCGGCAAGGCCATCGTTGCGTTTGGCAAAATTCCGGTTGAAGGACGTAATGATGGAATTCTTACGGTTAGGATCGTCGATATGACGCGCCCACTGTCCGATACAGGGACCGCAGGCATTGGCCAGGACCACGCCGCCGATCCGGTCGAAGGTGGCCAGAAAGCCGTCTTTTTCGATGGTATGGCGCACCAGCTCTGAGCCCGGTGTGATCGTGAACTCGGCCCTGGTCTTGAGATTTTTTGTGATCGCCTGCTGGGCCAGAGAGGCCGAGCGGCTGATATCCTCATAAGAGGAGTTGGTACAGGACCCGATAAGGGCGACTTCGAGACGCTCGGGCCAGTGATTGGCCCTGACGGCATCGGCAAACTTGCTGATGGGCCAGGCGAGATCGGGAGTGAACGGGCCATTTACATAAGGCTCCAGCTCGTTCAGGTCGATCTCGATCACCTGGTCGTAATATTTTTCAGGATTGCTGTAGATCTCTTTATCGGGGCGCAGGTAATCCCTGATCCCATCGGCCAGCGCGGCTACTTCTTCCCGGCCCGTGGCCTTCAGATAGGCTGACATTTTCTCATCATAGGCAAAGATGGAGCAGGTGGCCCCGATCTCGGCGCCCATATTACAGATGGTCCCTTTACCGGTGGCGCTCAGATTGTCCGCGCCTTCGCCAAAGTATTCTACGATGGCCCCGGTGCCTCCCTTTACAGTGAGGATACCTGCAACCTTGAGAATCACGTCTTTAGAGGAGGTCCAGCCGCTGAGCTTGCCGGTCAGTTTCACTCCGATCAGCTTGGGCATTTTCAGCTCCCAGGCCAGACCGGCCATTACATCCACGGCATCCGCCCCCCCGACACCGATCGCTACCATGCCCAGACCGCCCGCATTTGGCGTATGGGAGTCGGTACCGATCATCATACCCCCCGGGAAAGCATAATTTTCAAGGACGACCTGGTGGATAATGCCCGCACCGGGTTTCCAGAAACCTATGCCATATTTATTCGAAATGGAAGCCAGAAAATCATATACTTCTTTATTGACATCTTTAGCCGTGGCAAGATCGGAGACGGCCCCTGTCTTGGCTTGTATGAGATGGTCGCAGTGAACGGTGGAAGGCACGGCTACCTTATCGCGGCCGCAGGTCATGAACTGAAGAAGCGCCATCTGGGCCGTGGCATCCTGCATGGCCACACGGTCCGGAGCAAAATCAACATAGTCCTTACCTCTTCCATAGGCCCTGGAAGGCGCCTCGAACAAGTGGGAATACAGTATTTTTTCAGCTAAAGTAAGAGGGGTTCCAACCAGTTTACGGGCTGCATCTACTTTAGAAGGCATCCCTGCGTATAGTTTTTTTATAAGATCCAGATCAAAAACCATGATAAATTTGTTTTTTGGTGATGCGAAATTACCTAAAAATGCGTTATTAGCCCAGGATTAATACACGTGGTTTTGTCGATTTTTTTTTAAATTAGTGGTATGAACAGACTGAAGTACTTTATTGAGTGGCAGGTCTTTGGTGTGTGTACAGCCATCGGGGACAGAATGGGGATCGCCACATCCAGGATACGCACCTGGTTTATGTACATATCTTTCCTGACCATGGGGTCGCCGCTGATCATCTACTTTATCCTGGCGTTCTGGATGAATATCAAACGATATATTTTATCCGCCCGCAGGAACCCCCTTAAATATCTTTGATTTTACCCCGTTTCCGTTTCCGCAGGATTTTTTTTCGTAACTTACCAAGACCGTGCATGAATATATTTTATTCACGGAGTATCTTATTTACGGACAAAAACCTTGTTCCTTGTTCCAGTTTGATTACTCCTATACGGATTACGAACAATTGATGGAGCACCTCGCCCAACGGCTCCATGTGCCGGTGAAAGACGATCAGCTCATATTCCCCGAACAGATCGCTTCCGGTACGCTGAACTTTGTGAAATTACCCAACGGGATCCATGTCAATATCATCAATTGCCGGATGACCACGGACTGGCTGATCTGCCGCAGGAAGATCCGGGAAGAATATTATATCCTGCGATTTCACGAACTCACCATTCCCAATACGCTGGAGATAAGGATCGGAAAAGAAAGATTGAAAGAATCCAACACCACGCGCTCCATCGCCTATCTGACCAACACGCTGTCCGACTGGTCCTATCTGGGAGCAAAGGGCACTATCTTTAAAGGGATCGACGTATTGTTCAATGCCGCCTGGCTGGCAGGTTATCTGGGGGTGGAGGATATCAACGATGTGTTGTCGACCTACCTTTCCCTGCAGATGGAGAATATGCATATGGAGCCGCTGGACAGCGAATACCGGAGGCTGATGCAGGAGATCACGGAGGTCGGGATGGATAACCCCATGCGCCTCGCCATCATACAGAACAGGATCATGCTGCTGATCGAGCGTTTTTTCCTGCGGATCTACGAACGCAAGAAGAATTCCTTTCTCAGCGTTCCTTTGTCGAAGACCGATATCAACCGTATGATGCAGGTGGAAGCCACGCTGACCGGGGACATCTTCGAGCCCGCTCCGACCATCAGTCAGCTTGCTAAAATGTTCTCTATCAGCGAATCGAAATTGAAAAAGGACTTCAAGCTCCTGTATGGAGCGCCCATCTATGAATATTTTCAGAAGATCAGAATGCAGGCGGCCAAGGATAAGCTGCTGACCGGCGGACATTCCGTAAAAGAAGTGGCCATGGAGCTGGGCTATTCAAACCTCAGTAATTTTACGATCGCCTTCAAGAAGGAATTCGGTCTCCTGCCCAGCAAGCTGCTCGCGGAAACCTGAATATTGCTGGACCAGTACGCCAGCTGCTTGCGGAGACCTGAGCATCGCAGGACCAGCGTGCAAGCTGCTCGCGGAAACCTGAGCAAAGCGGGATCGGTACACCAGTTGCTGGCCGGAGCCGGCTCACCCCAAACTACCTGATCAGGATCAATGGCCAGGCGCTATTAGCTTTTTACAGCTATCCTTATCACTTTTACGGGCAATAAAACAAACGGAGACCGTGTACTTTTGCACAGTATTTGTAAGAAGTAGGCCTGTCCCGTTTTTAATTCTTTTTCCAGAAAGACCAATCCATTTCCAAATTTGGTACCCTCCCAAAGCATTTCACTCAGGATTTTACTGCCTTGCGGAGCTTGACCAGTTGTTCCAATAATCCCTGCAGAAGATCAAGACGCAGCATGTTGGCTCCGTCGCTTTTGGCTACCGCCGGATTGGGATGTGTTTCGATAAAGAGACCATCCGCACCTGCGGCAATAGCCGCTTTTGCTATCGTGCCGATCAGCTGAGGGTTGCCACCCGTGACCCCGCTGGTCTGGTTAGGCTGTTGCAGCGAGTGTGTGCAGTCCATCACGACAGGAGCGCCATGTTCCTGCATCCAGGGGATGTTGCGATAGTCCACGACCAGATCCTGATAGCCGAAGGTATTGCCTCTTTCCGTGAGCAGTATCTTTTCATTCCCTGCCCCCCGTATTTTTTCCACCGCAAATTTCATCGATGGGCCGTTGAGGAACTGCCCTTTTTTTACGTTCACGATCTTCCCCGTGCCGGCTGCGGCAAGCAGCAGGTCGGTCTGGCGGCAGAGGAAGGCGGGGATCTGAAGGATATCCACGTATTTCGCCGCCGGGGCCGCTTCGTCATGTGCATGAATATCGGAAGTAGTCGGTAGTTTGTAGGTCTCCCCTGTTTTCTTGACGAGGGCCAGCGCGCTTTCATCCCCGATGCCGGTGAAGGAGGAGGCGCTGGTCCGGTTGGCCTTCCGGTAGGAAGCCTTGAAAATATAGGGGATGCCGAGGTTCCTGCAGATCGTGGATACTTTATCCGCGACCTCCATGACGAGCTCTTCGCTTTCCACGACGCAGGGGCCCGCTATCAGAAAGAAATTATTCTTATCGTAAGATTGATGCTGAAACAGCTTGTTGAGGAATTCCATGTTGCAAACCTACAAAAATAGCCGCAGGCGGCAAGGGAGCGGGTTAGTATGCTTTTTCTTATATATTTGCTCCCCAAAACCATCCTCATGGCAAAAGAAAAAGTACTGGTCATCGGCGCCAGCGGACAGATCGGCGTCGAGCTCACCCTGGCATTGCGGAAGATCTATGGGAACGCCAACGTCGTGGCCTCCGATCTCCGGGAGGAGAACGAGCTGCTGAAAGGCACCGGCCCCTATGTGTCGATGGACGTGATGAACAAAGAGATGCTGCACGTTCAGGTGATCCGGCAGAATATCACGCAGATCTATCTGCTCGCGGCCATCCTTTCGGCTACGGGGGAAAAAAATCCCAACTTGGCCTGGCATCTCAATATGCAGGGATTGCTGAACGTGCTGGACATTGCCAGAGAGGAAAAACTACAGAAAGTCTACTGGCCCAGCAGCATCGCCGTCTTCGGCCCCACCTCACCCAAACAGGATTGCCCCCAGCGTACGATCATAGAGCCCAGCACGGTGTATGGGATCAGTAAATATGCCGGAGAATTCTGGTGCAATTATTTTTTCACAAGATATGGAGTGGACGTGCGCAGCATCCGCTATCCGGGATTGATCAGCTATAAGTCTGCCCCCGGCGGCGGCACCACCGATTATGCCATCGAGATCTTTCATGAAGCCCTGGAAGAACGGAAGTACACCTGTTTCCTGAGGGAGGACACCTATCTCCCCATGATGTATATGCCGGATGCCATACGGGCTACCATCGAGCTGATGGAGGCGCCAAAGGAAAAGATCACCGTAAGGACCTCTTATAATGTTGCGGCCCTGAGCTTCTCCCCAAAAGAGATCACCGCAGAGATCAAAAAGCATATCCCCGATTTTGTCGTCAGTTACGCTCCCGATTACCGTCAGTCGATTGCCAACAGCTGGCCGCAAAGCATCGACGATTCCGTGGCGAGGGCCGACTGGGGATGGAAACATGAATATGACCTGTCGCGTATGACCGCGGACATGCTGGAAAACCTGCGCCCCTGATGCGGGACATTAAGGATTTCCATGCCCCGGAGCGTTGTCGTGAACGTATTCAACAATAAATTTCAAGCCGCTTACCACATCGCCATCTTTATTGGGTAAAATAATAAATGGCAGCGAATAAGGGACTGAGATCATGTTTAACTTGCGCATCTGTGCCGGATTGATATGAGCTATATAGGAGCCCGGCGCCAGACCACTGAAGTCAAACGATCCATCCGCCTCGGTAGTCGATTGACCCACCAGCGTCGTATCACTGCTGGCATAGATACCCACGATGATACGGTCCTGCGGCTTGAGATGGTCTCGGGGCTTAATGTCGGCCTGAGCCTTTGCGCTGTCCTGCGATTTAGCGCTGTCCTGTAACCTGCCGTTGTCCTTCCTATCCGGACCGGAATTTTCACGGAGATACACCGACCCGGTCACTTCTCCCGCTATAGCGACAGGGACGTCCAATATTTTGAACTGGTTGGGATCAATAATAATACGGATCGTTTTATTGCGTATATACCAGGCGACATTTTCAAATGACGCGTCCAGCCGGAGGATATAACTTACATAAGCTTCAAGGTCTGACACCCGTACGGAGCTGTCTTCAGGATTAATGACGACGCTGCCGCCATTGATCCTCACATTGAGCCCGGACACGCGTGCCTCGCCTTTGTCACGCCGGCCGTTGCCGTTAAGATCGAGATAGGGGCGGATGATGATCCCGCCCTTGCCAACACTGCTCCGTTTGTTATAACCCAGGTAATTGGTTCTGTTATCATACATCATGCTCCCACTGGCTGACTGGACCATAGCGGTCGTGTTGTTGACATGCGTAATGGACAGGCCCGAAACGGCAAAGGAGAAATCATAACGCAGGCCTATTCCAATGCTTTGAAAATTGCTTTTGTAATTCTTTTCGTAAAAGACATTCAGGAATCCGCGGGAGTCGAGGTATTTCCCCATTTCGACCCTCAGATCTATGATCTTATGCTGGCTGTATTCATACTGAACCTGCGGCGTCAGTATGATCTTCCCGGGCATCCTGAATGCCATCGACAGGTTACTGTAAATATAGGGCGCCGATTGCTGGGTGAACCATGCATAGGTAGTGAGGTTGGTGTTTACACCTAAAAAGACGCCGGAGAGAAGGCCTTCGACGGTGGTATATCTGGCGGCTGAAATAAGTTTGGTATTGGGAAGAATGACCTCGTAAAGGGAAAGTCTGGAAAATACGGTGAACTTACGGCTCCGGAAGGGAAAGGAAAGAATGGCTTTACGCTCTTCCAGATAGAGATTATTGATCGCCTGCTGGCCTCTTTTATACCGGATGTATAAAAGTTCAAGCTGAAGATCCGATGGCAGGTGGTAGCTGGCCACGAATTTCGTTCTTACTCCATAGCTGTATTCACCGGAAAGAAGAAGATTGGAATTGAGCCGGTAGGATGCATTTACAAAAGGTATGTACTTCCCCCTGGCTATCGAGGAAAGGAATTCGAACCCTCCGCCAACGGTCAGTCGTTCGTTCAGGCCATAATTGCCATTGATGCGGCCGAAGCGGCTGTTTATGGTGTCCTGCACCACACCGGCACTGGCGGAATATTCAAATTCGTGGACCGGAAGAAAATTAAATGGGATCTGGATGTTCTGCTCATGCGAGCGTTCTTCACCATAAGGTCCGTAAAAACGCAGCTTCACGACCGAATTTCCATAGACCAGCGGGACCTGGAAGGTGTAATAGCCGGTGGTAGCTGCCTTGGCATAATTCACCAGGGTATTGTTCACATAGAGTTCAGTCACCCAGTTGGCCTCTGCATAATAGGTCAGGGTATAAGACCCAAACGATCGCCTGTATGTTGTAGGCGAATTTGTGAATTGAAGGCCTATGACCGGCGAATAAATAGAGGAGATGGAAGGACTGTATATGTTACCGGCTGTCACCTGTCTTAATCCGGGGTTGTCGTTGTCTACATGCCGCCATTGATAGAACTGGTCTCTCCCGGCGAACGGGGTGTTGTTGTCATAATTGAGGGAAACATCCGTTTCTCCCCCCGCTACCACGCCGCCCAGCGCGAGGTTTAGTCTGTTATCCCGTTGTTCTGCCAGGCCTTCCTGCGCACCCTGCGTGGCGACTACTGCCCAATCGACCATGCCGAGGCGGAAGAGCGGATAGCTGCGTTGTATGGTCGTGTCGACTTTTGCCTCGCCTTTGAGACGGTTGAGGTTATTACGCATGGCTTCCTGTCTGATTTCCCGGATCACGGGCAATTCCAGATTGGTAGTCAGGACGACGGACAGCGTACGGAAATTAAATTTGCAGTTCAGACCAAAAACAAGACCGAAATAATCCGAACGGAGATATAGATTAGTGGCTGTCCGGATAATAGCGTCAGGGGGCAGGTCGGTCTTTTTGCCCTGAAAAACGATCCTGTTATGGACCTGATCGATCACGAACAAGGATTGCTGAATCATAAAAAAACCTGAGATGGAGTCCATCCCGGCCGAAGGGCTGTTCTTTATCTTTAAATAATCCAGCACGTCGGTGACGGCGAGATAGGCCACGTCGTTGCGGATCGCTGCGGGTATCTGCACGCCGCCCACACCCTGAACATTCATAAAGATCAATATCTCTTCGTATGGCGGATCCGGGTCTTCCCCGGCAAGGCTCCGGTGAGAGAGGAACAGGACTATGAGAAAAAACGCCGCCATCCTTGAAAAAGCAACAAGCTGCCTGTGCTGCCAGTTTTTAAGAGGATATGGTGGGTTGTCTGCCATTTAAATTTTATGATGAAATCCGTATCGTTTTATTGTTGAATAAAGGTTACCGAAAATGTGCCGCTGTATGACCCCGAGGGATTGGCCAGCGGATTGCCTACCGTGAGCGTTCCGCCGATCCATACCTGTGTACGGCCTGGAGGCGCTATCGTGGTAATGAAATGGGCGGTGGTGCTTGCCGTGCCGATATGTAATCCGATGGATCCACCGTTACTGCCGGTAAGGGTGACATCCGGTCCGTTCATGATGGCCACCGACGTTCCAGGGTTGGCATCGACCTCAAAAAGAGCCGGAGAATAAGGATATCCCAGATTAGCCAGGACCAGGCTGCCGGTGGAAGAACGCGATCCGTCGGGATAGAGGATCACCGTGCCCCCGGAAACACCCTGGAAGAAAGCTCCGAAGATCATTCCCTGTGCGGGGTTCGCATAGACGGCAATGGGTCTCGGCGGAGGAGGCTGCGCATTCAGGGCGCAAGAACCTGCAAGCAGGCTAATGCTCATAAAGAGAAAGGATATGGTTGAAAATTTGCTCATTGGGCTCCTATAAATATTTTTTTAATCTGGATCCCTGCTGCGGCATAAAAGCTGACGATATATATGCCAGGGATAAAATAAGCATTGACGGTCTGGTAAGCATTCCCGCTGAGTTCCTGGCGATGCGTCACCTGTCCGAGCATGTTGATGATCCGGAGCTCGCCTTTTTCAGCAGACAACAGTCCGCTGTTCACAAATAGTTTGCCGCCCGCACTATAGGCCTTGAAGCCGCCATTGACGGGCGTGCTGCCGGGTGCAGCGGTGATCAGGGGCTTTGTACTAAAATTCAGAAAGAAGCGGTTTGAATAGTCTCCGGAAGCCAGGAATAAACGATAAGGCGGGGCGTTTTGCAGATCCTGCATGGCGCCCGTTTTGATATCGGAGAGATAGACATACAGACTGGGAGGCATATTCTCCATTTCACCGGCCTTGAAACTTATCCACCCATCTTTGGCCGTCTTAAGGCCAAGAGGGACGGAGACAAGGCTGTCGAAGGTCGCCGGTAATGCGTAAATGGAGAGCTTCCCGGTATCCGAAGAAACGGCATAAAGGTTTGGTATGCCGGTATGCGTATTCATCAGTTTGAGCGCATCGAGTTTCTTATCGAATGCAGCCGTCGCTCCTGTCTTGAAATAAAATGCTGCCAGGTCGACCTCTGTCCCTTCATCGGCAAACCCGGCGCTCAGCCGGAAAAGCGGGGATGGCGCCTGCGGGACCGTGTATCCGAAAAATACGGTAGAGGGATTGGTGTTCCTCGCATTGTTATTTATGGACAACAGCCCTGATACGGGGAACGAGCCACTGGACACATGGACAAAAAAGCCCTGCATGGCGGAGATGAGGTTTCCGGCGATGCCGTCACTCGAGATTCCATTCACATAGCTGCTGTAAGTGCCCGTATACTGATCCGTGGTGCCGTTCTTAAAATAATATATCGCATTGTCGATATTGGTCTTTGTCCATCCCCCTGCCGCATCCCAGTTGATCGGAGAAGGGTAGGGGTTGCCCATCAGGTTGAATCCCTGCGTGTAGGTCATATTGTGATTGTACATCGTGGGCGAAGACACGGTATGGTTGCTGACGACTCCTGTAAGCGACACCGTTATTGCCGGGGTCGCATTGCCGAAGTTGACCGCATATCCCGCGATGGGGCTCAGCAATCCCGAAGAGTTGGTGTAGTTGACCCATCCGTTGGAAGCAAGGCTCTCATCGAAACGGTAGACATCCGGAAAGGCTGTCGCCAGGTTTATTTCCTGGGAGAAATCATTGACTATATCTGCCTGGAAAGGAGAGCTGAAATATTTATACCCGAAGCCGGAAGGCAGGTACCGCTGCATGGCCAGGTTGCCCATGACCTCTCCGGAACCGCTGCCGTCGATCAACGCCGTTTGTGTAGCGGTGGACAGCAACGTAAGATTGCCGTTTGCTTTAAGGGTATCGTTACTCAGCACGATACCTTTCACATTTTGTCCGGATGTAATGATGCTGGTGACGCTGCCGGAGGCGACCGTAAGATTGTTGAAGGTAGTGGTCGAACTACCTCCCAGGGTCTGCACGGACCCCGCGAAGATAACCGTGCCACCGTTATGCGTGAAGGAGCCGTTATTGGTCCAGTTCGCCGCAACGACGATATTGCCGTTGTTCGCGATCAGGTACGCCCCGGAAGGAATGATCAATCCCTGGGCAGGTGCTGGTCGGAAGACCGGCAACATGATCAGTACACAGCAAATTCTTTTAAGTATAGGTGATCTCATCTTTAGTTTTATTCTTTATTTCGTCAGATTCACTCTTTTAATTTTATCTATTCTCCTATCTGGTGACCTTTATACCGCTTGTAGCAGTGAATGTTACTGTCGTTCCCCCACTCGCGATTCCACTTGTCACGGTGGTCCCATTGATCTTCAGCGTTGGACTGAACAGGGTGAACCCGGTCCAGCTCACCGCCTGCCAGGTAAAGCCAGTGCTGGCGCCCGTAAGCACGATGTTGACCGTTTTTCCAAGTAATCCCGGCGATGCCGGTAAGGTTAGCGATCCTGAGCCCGAAGAGGTGGGCGTGGTCGTCGCACCAACGGCTATATTCAGCGTGGTGGATGATGGAACGGCGGTCGTGAAGGCCAATATGCCCGCGTCGACGGTAGTCGTACCGGAATAGGTGTTCGTGCCGCTCAGCGTCAGTGTCCCCGTCCCCACCTTTACGAGGGCGATGACGGGTGTGCCCGTTGTCTGGGGATTGTCCTGGATGGCACCCGCGAAACTGGTGCTGGTATTCAGCGCCCCAATTTGCAGGGTCTTTATGCCCGAACCACCGAATCCGCCGATGGTGGTGGTGGAAGTCGATCCGGACAAGCTGCCCAACTGTACGGTGGGTGTTGCCGTACCCGCCGTCTCAATAAACCCGAATGCGCCGCTGAGGTCCCAGGAGGCGGCCGCACTACCCGTATTGCCGGCGTTGGCAGGTCCCTGTGCATCGGACCACATCATACCCCGGGTAACCGAGGGCTCCGAAAAATTTCCCGTGAAACCGCTGTTGTTGCCATAAAGCCTCATCGTCTGTGCGCCGGCATTTACGAGGCTAAGCGTTCCCGGCCCTGAAATGGCGCCGGAAAGATTGATATTTCCCGTGATTTCGGCTTCAAGCGTAGCCCCGGAAAGAATGGAGATGGGGGTACTTAGTGTAGCGACAGTGGTATTAGCAATCCCGTTGGCCAGGAGCAGGGTGCCCGAATTGACAGTCGTGGTACCCGTGTAGGTGGTAGTCCCGCCAATGGTCAGAGAGGCCGTCCCTGCCAGGGTGAGGCCGGATGCGCCACCGATCGTACTATTGATCGTCGCATTGGCATTGGCGGTGATGAGGCCCGAATTATTGGTGATGGTTCCTCCAGTCAGGATGAAATTGCCGCTGGCGGCAGGATTGAAGGCGAGGGATTGAACCGTCTGCGTACCCGAAACCGTTACCGTGCCGGCTGCGCCCGTTCCCGTATTTCCCCCAAAGATCGCGGCTGATCCTGCGTTCCATGACAGATCAGCCACCCCGTTATTGATACTCCAGCCACCGATGCCCGTATTCCAGGTCCCGCTCCCATTGTCTATACGGTTGTTGCTGGCCGTGTTGTCCCAGATATAACCCGCAAAGGACCCGTTCAGGGCCCAGAATTGTCTCTGCTCGCTCTGGGCAAGACCAGCCTGCCAGCAGCAGAGGGCAATAAGGAGGTAAAGTATTTTCTGCATTTTTATTTTTTGCGTATGTTCCTTTGCGTATGTTCCTTTTACTTAATTATAATTATATCCAACGGTCCAGAAATAGTTGGTGCCGTCATAAAAATAAGAGAGGACATCGACCGCGTTTGCCGCCGTCGTAAGAGAAACAAGCCCTCCCCCGCCATTGATGACCTTTGAGC
Source organism: Puia sp. (assembly GCA_035317125.1). Lineage (GTDB taxonomy): Bacteria > Bacteroidota > Bacteroidia > Chitinophagales > Chitinophagaceae > Puia. The sequence goes on along the minus strand of DATHHO010000015.1, from coordinate 461 downwards.
CCGCAGGAAGGGAAAGGGTCCTCGACCCGGTGGCATCCTGCTTGATCTTGATCAGACCGTACATACCGGCCACCGCATTGGTGATCGCCAGGGTACTGTTGCCGGTGAGCGTTACCGTAGCCGTCGCGCCCTTTGTCTGATCCCAGGCAATGGCCCCGGAGGTCAGCGCCTGAATGGTGGAAGTATAGCTGGGCGCCGCGACCGTACTGTCAAAGTTGCCCCTGCCTTTTACATCGAATTTAAAAGCAGGCGCCGTTTTGCCGATGGCGACATTCCCCGATCCGTCGATGCGCATTCTTTCATTGGTGGACTGGGTGGTACCGCCGGTCATAAAGACCAGGGCCTTTGCGGGGGTGCCCGTGCCGATCAGGAAATTATTTCCCGTAGTATACAGATAGGCGTCGTTGGCGGCGCCCATGATATTTTGTGTGTTGGTGCTGCTGTTGATGCCCAGGTCCACA
>DATHHO010000014.1:0-2865 GCA_035317125.1 Puia sp. | reverse complement strand
CACATTGACCAGCATCCGCTCCGCCCCACCGACCCCAAGTCCCGTAATAATATGCAACACTGTCTCCGTTCCTCTGCCCGACAGTTCCGCTCCGACCATTTCCTCCGACAAGTCTCCCTGCGCCAACTCCGCCCGCATGCCGTGTGCCCCGACCATCTCCCCCGACCATCCTTCACGCTTCGACCCGGCCGCACCGACCATCTCCGCCGACAATCCTCCCCCGCCCCCCTCGCGTGCCGCCCGTCTCCTCACCGCACCCCACAACAGCCCCGACAACATCAGCACCGACACGACACAGACGATACCCGCCGGCAACGTGATCACTACCGGTAACGAACAAGCGGCGAAGGACACCCATAGCAACGCGCGGCCCACGCGCCCGGACGGCGCAGATCCCCCATCTCCCGCTTCATCCTGCCGCCCATAACGGGACGCCAGCACCAGCTCCTTGCAAACGATCGCCAATTTTGCGAGAAATGTCAGGGAGGAGACGAGGAAAAAGCTGTTAAAAAAACGCCTGTCGATATGGGTAGCCGCGGGTTTTGTCAAAAGAACGCACTGTCTTTTAGCAGGTGCCTAAAGATAGGGGATTCACGCGGAAAAAATTTCCGGCAAATCAGCCGGATTATGTAGGTTTGCCCAATTTTAAATTCCTTTACCCCGGTATGACTCCAGGAAAAAGCATTGCCTTTGTTGCCAATACCAGCTGGAGCATCTACAAATTCAGGCTTTACCTTATTAAGCAGCTCCTTGCAGCCGGATACAATATATATGTCCTCGCCCCAAAAGATCCCTACAGCGCCCAGTTCAGCGGTCTCCCCGGGCTGACCTTTATCGAGCTCAAAAAATTCCGGAGCAAGCGCATTTCCCTGCTGGGCGACCTTCAGCTCTACCGCGAGTTGCTCGGCCACTACCGCCGGATCCGGCCCGCATACATTTTTCATTATACCATCAAGGCAAATATCTTTGGCTCCCTCGCCGCCGCACGCATAAAATGTATTTCCGTCAGCGTGATCACGGGGCTGGGTTATACCTTTTCGGGCAAGCGTCTCCTGCAGACCGCCGCAAAAATATTATACCGGCGGGCCCTGCGAAAAAATGCGGAGACCTGGTTTCTCAACAGCGATGACCAGAATATCTTTATCAGAGAAGGGCTGGTCCGTAAAGAGAAAACATTTCTGTTGCCGGGTGAAGGAGTGGATGCGGAGGCATTCTATCCGAGCCCGTATGCCGCAAAAAATCCATCCGAGTCCAAAAATCCCCATGAAACCAGGGCCGACCACCCAGACGAGGCCGACCATCCCGATGAGTCCCCAAAATCCCCGGTGACCTTTCTCCTCATCGCCCGCGTGATAAAACACAAAGGCATCTACGAATATATCGAAGCGATCAAACGCCTGCAGACCAAGGGGCTGGATGCACAGTTCCAGTTGCTGGGGTTCTTCGATGAGGACAACCCGGTGGCCATCCCCAGACAGCAGATCGAAAAATGGGTAAGCCAGAACAGGATTGTCTATCTGGGACAGGCCGATGACGTAAGGCCATTTATCGCAAAGGCCGATTGTATCGTGCTTCCTTCCTACCGGGAAGGCATGCCGCTGAGTCTGCTCGAAGGAGCCAGTATGTGCAAGGCGCTGATCGCAGCCGACACGGCGGGTTGCCGCGAGATCATCACCGAAGGGATCAATGGCTATCTCTGCGCGAACAAGGACTCCGCGGACCTCGCCAAAAAAATGGAAACCTATTATCGGATGCCCGCGGCCGAAAAACGACAGATGGGTATCGAAGGAAGGAACAGGGTGCTCGCCCGGTTTACCAAAGAGATCATAACCGGGATTTATCTGGATAAATTGAATACTTTACGGTAGTCTATGCACATACTCCTGTTTGTGATTTACAGCGTTGTCCTTGGGTATACGATAACGAAGCTGACTTTTTTCAGGGAAAGCCGCATCCGGCCTCTCATGCTGTTACTCCTCTTCGGGCTCCGGGTGGGCGCGGGCTGTCTGCATAATTACATCGCCTGGCGCTATTTCCCCAACCACGGAGACATATGGAATTTCTTTCACGGCGGTATGATCAGCAGACAGGACCTCTTCACGGATTTCCATCGCTTCGTCGCCGACAATCCCATTGCCTGGCTGCCCTATAATATCCTCGAGCTGATCAACATGGTCTTTGATTTTTTCTCGGTCAACAATTTTTATATCAATACCCTGCTTTTCTCCTTCTTCGTATTCTGGGGCAGCATCGCCCTGTTCCGGTTCTTCCGCGAGAACTTTGGCGACAGCCTGCTCTGCGGTTGTTGCGCCCTGCTGATCCCCTCCACCATTTTCTGGACCGCCTGCATCCACAAGGAAGGGCTGATCTTTCTGCTGCTGAGCTTCTTTTATTTTAATTTTTACAGGGGCATCAGAAAGGGATGGACCCTCCGGAGGGCGCTGCTTTGTATTTCCCTTTGCGCTGCGGTCATTATCTTCCGTGCAAATCTGATCGTGACGATTCTACCCGCGCTGATCCTCTGGATAGTAAAAGAGAAGCATTGGCCGTCCCGGAGGGTGAACCTGTCTTTCTCCATCCTGCTGGTAGCCACCTTTATCCTGTTCCTGACCAACCCGGACCTGCTCACCGGTATTATGCGCTATATCGTTCTCTTGCAGGGGCAATTTCAGATGCTGACGGGTAAATCGAGGATCGGACTGCCGGTGCTGGAACCCACCCTGCTCAGTTTCTGGCATGTCCTGCCGACAGCCATCCTCAATGGCTTCTTCCAGCCCCTCCCCGGCGCCGGCGGCCAGTTGCTGTATCTCGCGTTCTCGGTAGAGCTGCTCCTGATCTGGCTGATCATCTTTTACAGCCTTTGGT
>DATHHO010000013.1:0-51841 GCA_035317125.1 Puia sp. | reverse complement strand
TGAATCTCAGGAAGGAGGGCAGGACCTCGACGCCCGGCACCAGCCTGGATTTGTGATAGACCTGGAAGCTGCCGCTGTCCATGAGGACGGCGCTGTTGTAAGTCTCTGCATACTTGTCGCTTTCTGGTATCCTGGTGGAATAAGGGGTCTTGTTCTGTTGGTTGTATATGCGGAACCCTTCGACGCCGGTGAGCAGGTTGATGGATGGATGTTTCCGCAGAAAATCCCATACCGGCGCCATGAAATAATTGCTTTTCATCTCGTCCTCGTTGATGGCTACGGGGACAGCCGTTTCCGGCCAGACCACCAGCGATGTGTTGTTATCGATCCGGGATTCGCTGAGTTGGATAAGCTTCTGCAGCTGGGTCTCCTGTTTGCCTGCGACAAATTTTTCATCCCATGGATCGATATTGGGCTGGACGATGACGACGTTGTACGACCTGCCGGCGACCGCGCTATTCACCGCTGCGCCCGTCGTGCTGTCCGCCGGCGCCAGAGTGCCAGTTTCGGAAGGTTTCAGGCTCCAGGAGAATGCCAGCGGAATGATAAGTAAGGCCGCCAGCCAGACTGCAGGTGTCCGCCGGTTTCCGGTGGAAGGGAAGAGGCAACGGAACGCCAGTATATTGATCGTGAGGATCCAGAGACTGCCTCCGCTGGTGCCCGTAAACTCATACCATTGCACCCAATCCGGACGGGAGGCAAATGAATTGCCCAGCGTAAGCCAGGGCCAGCTCAGCTCCCAGTTGAGATGGATATATTCGAAGCAAAGCCAGAATACTACCAGCGCCGGGTAGCCGATCTTTGCTCCCATTCTTTTTTTCACGTTGCGGAAGCCGATCCAGGGTATGCACATCAGCAGGGAATTGGCCAGGATGGCGGCAATACCGCCGACCAGCGTGGAATTGCAGACCCACCAGGTGGTCACCAGGTTCCAGGCGAGCAGGGTAAGATAAGTGAGGGCCAGGAACTTTCCCCGTCCTGCGATCTCTCGCTCCAGCCATAAAAGAGGGACGAAGGCTATAAACACCAGAAAAGTAAAAGGGGAGGGAGACCAGCCGGCAAATAACAAAAGGCCGGACACGATGACCAGGAGCAGCGGGGAAATTTTTTTCATATTGAGCATTTACCTGCTGTAGTTCGGCGCTTCCTTGGTGATCTCGATATCATGGGCATGGCTTTCTTTCATACCGGCATTGGTGATCTTGATGAACTGAGATTCCTTTTGCAGGGCGCGGATATCTTTGGCGCCGCAATAGCCCATGCCCGCCCGGAGACCGCCCACATACTGCTGGACCACCTCGCTGAGATTACCCTTGAAGGCCACACGTCCTTCTATGCCTTCCGGCACCAGCTTCCGGATATCGTCTTCCACGTCCTGGAAGTACCGGTCGCTGCTGCCCTGGGACATGGCGCCTATCGAGCCCATGCCGCGGTATTGTTTGAATTTCCTGCCTTCGTAGATGATCGTTTCGCCCGGGCTCTCTTCCACCCCGGCAAATACGCTGCCCATCATCACCACATTGGCGCCGGCGGCCAGCGCCTTTACCATATCTCCCGTGTAACGGATGCCTCCGTCGGCGATAAGGGGTATATTTCTGGATTGCAGAACGGATGCCGCCTCCATGATGGCCGTGATCTGGGGAACGCCTGCGCCGGCAACGATACGTGTCGTGCAGATGGATCCCGGTCCTATGCCGACCTTCACCGCATCGGCGCCCGCATCGGCGAGGGCGGCTGCCCCCGCGGCAGTGCCAATATTACCAGCGATCACGGACAGGTTCTTAAATGATTTTTTCAAGGTCTTCAAGGCATTGATCACCCCGATATGATGTCCATGCGCGCTGTCCAGCGTGACGATATCGACGCCGATCTGTTGCAGGGCGGAGGCTCTGTCCAGCAGATCTTTGGTGATGCCGAGCGCCGCACCTACCAGCAGGCGTCCGAAAGAATCCTTTACGGCGTTGGGGAAGCTGGTCAATTGCAGGATGTCGCGGTAGGTGATCAGCCCGATCAGCTTTCCGTGTCTGTCCACGACGGGCAGTTTTTCGATCTTATATTTCTGGAGGATCTTCTCGGCTTTTTTAAGGTCGGTGCCCTGTGGGGCCGTGATCAGATTGTCTTTTGTCATGACCTCGCTCACCTTGCGGGCCTTGTTGTTCTCGAACCGGAGGTCTCTGTTGGTCAGGATGCCGACCAGGACCTTGTTATTGTCGACGATGGGAATGCCCCCGATCTTGTTTTCTTTCATCAGCCGCAGTGCGTCGCCGATAGTGGCCTGCTCATGGAGGGTGATGGGGTCTATGATCAGGCCGCTCTCGCTTCTTTTTACCTTGCGCACCTGCTCCACCTGCTTCTCGATGCTCATGTTCTTGTGAAGGATGCCGATGCCCCCTTCTCTGGCCAGGGCCATGGCTAATGTAGCGTCAGTAACGGTATCCATGGCTGCGGAGAGCATGGGTATGTTGAGTGTGATCTCCTTAGTGAGCCTGGAACGGATCTCTACTTCCCGGGGCAATACCTGTGAAAATGCGGGTAATAACAGAACGTCATCGAACGTAAGGCCTTCTCCGAAAAATTTTGATGGGGATTTTGACTTGCTGACGGGGGTATTTATTCTTGCCATGGGCAAAGGTAGGGCAGTGGGTTTATTCGTTCCAAATTTTATTATGCAAGAGGGCTGCGGCAGGGCCGCGGGGGACCGGTGGACTGAAGAAAGGGATCTGGGGATGGGCATGGATGCGGGGCGGGGGGTGCTGTTGCGGCTGTCGGTGCGGTCGTGATGAGGAGCGCACGGATGCGTTTTGGGTGGCGCACGATATGCGTTTTGCCACATAGAGGTTGAACTTTTTTGAACTGATTGTAAATGAATGAATTGCAAAAAGTTCAACCTTTATAGACCATTTCGTATATAAAAAATTGGCAGGACTGGCCGGATCACCCACAAGACCCGATCACTCAGGGGGGATGATACTCAGACGGGAAGCCGGTACATTCTTCCGGGGAGTGATTTTATCAGCCCTTTTAATTCCAGATTGAGCAGCGCAAGCGCCATTGCTCCGTGGCCCAGACCGTGTGCCACCAGAAGCTCGTCATGTGAAAGACTTCCCCGCTGCCGGATGCTGTTGAGGAGGGCTTTTTCATCAGTGGTAAGCGCCGCTGCCGTTGGAGTTCCAAAGCCGGTTGATCTTGCCGGCTGACCAGCCGGTGCAACTGCCGGACCCGCATCGCCGGACCTGGTTCCCTGTGCCTGAAAAAGCGCCGCTTGCGCAGGGGCTCTTTTTGCACCGGGCTTCGTTCCCGGCTGCCTGTCCCATCCCATCTCCTGGATCAGCTGCTGCGGATCCGTGAGCAGGCGTGCTTTGCCTTGTCGGATCAACGCATTGCAGCCGGCGCTTTTTGGATCGGTGATCCTGCCGGGAAAGGCAAACAATTTTTTCCCATAACGCCAGGCGTTCTCTGCCGACAACATGCTGCCGCCACGGCGATCGGTCTCGATCACCACGATCGCATCGCTCATTCTGGCTACGATCTGATTACGGACAGGAAAATTGTAATCTTCCGGTGAAGTGCCTGCGTTGAATTGTGTGAGGAGGCCGCCTTGTTTTGTCATTTCCCTGGCCAGGGCGGCATGCTGGGGTGGGTAGATCTGGTCCAGCCCATGGCCCAGGACACCGATCGTCGGCAGATGATTTTTCAGCGCGGCCTTATGCGAGGCGACATCGATGCCATAGGCCAGACCGCTGACGATCAGTAGTCCCGGGACGGAAAGCCCTTCTATGAATTTTTCTACTGTTTGTCTGCCGTATTCCGTTGGGCTGCGGGTGCCGACGACGGCGATGATCTTTGCTGCGTTGAGATCGGCGGTGCCCTTGTAAAATAAAAGGGCGGGTGCGTGGCAGGAATCGGCTAACCGCCGGGGATAATCGGGATCGGTGAAGAACAGGGACCGGATCTTATATTTTTCCAGGAAGGCCTGCTCTTTTTCTGCGGCCTGAAAATCCTTGAATTCCGAAATGGCTTTTACCCTGATATTCCCGATCCCCCTGATCTTGCCCAGGATATGCGGGGCGGTGCGGAATATGGCAGCGGCTGTCCCGAACCTGGTCATGAGGATTCTCATATGAAAGGCGCCTATACCACGTACCCGGGTAAGCGCTAATTGGTATAGCAGATCATTTTCCATGAAGATGAAGGTCGTTGAGGGGACAAAATTAGGACAGGGACGCGGAATTTTTCCGGCAACTTTTAAGGACCGGGTAGTCATGGCCGGGGGGCTATGGGGTAATAGCGGGCATGTCATGGGCCGGGGTGGATGATCGGGATGGCCATGGCCGACTGGGTGCGATCGCTGGCGTCGGGCCTCAGCGACTGATCACTTTCAGCTCGGTACGCCGGTTGTGCGCCCGCCCTTCCGGAGTGGAATTTTCCGCAACGGGCTGCGTGTCACCCCAGCCTTTGAACGTGAGGCGGACTGCGGCTATTCCTTTTGCAGTAAGGTAAGCCGTTACGGACTGGGCTCTGTTCTCGGATAATTTGATATTATCGGCGGCCTTGCCGGAGTTATCCGTATGTCCATTGATCTGGATCTTCAGCGTGGGATTGTCTTTCAGCAGCTGCACGACCTTATCCAGCTCTACCTGCGACTCGGGTTTCAGTTCATACCGCGCGACGTCGAAGAAGATATTGTTCAGCACAACGCTGGCGCCTGCCTCGATGGGTTGCAGCGGGATGTCGATGTTATAGGCCGTATCTCCCTGCTCCTGACTGAGCGGGAAATTCCCGGAGAAGAAAAGGTATCCCTTCCTGTTGACGCTGAATGCATAGTCTTTTCCTTTTGGAAGCGTGATCAGGTAATTGCCGGTCTCATCCGTTTGCAGCTTGCTGATCAGCTCCTGGCTGGAAAGATCGGTCAGCTCGACGCTGGAAGGAAGTCCTTTATGTGTTGCTTTGTCAAACACCTTTCCTTTTACCCAGAAGGTGCGGGCAGGTCGAACGTCGCTGCGCAGCTCGAAAGTATAGATGTCGAGGGCTCCCCGGGTGTCGGAACGGTCGCTGGAGTAGTAAGCCGTTTTTCCATCCGCGGCAACGACCAGGCTGCCTTCATTTTCGATGGTATTGATGGGATAGCCCAGATTCTGCGGCTTGCTCCAGGCCCCTTTCGGGCCTTTGCGCGAGACGAAAAGATCATTGCCTCCATATCCGCGGTGACCGCTGGAAGTAAAATAAAGGCTCTGGTTATCCGCATGGATAAAAGGCGTCCCCTCGTCGCCGATGGTATTGATCACAGGCCCGAGGTTCTCGGCCTCGCCCCAGTGGCCATTGGGCATGCGGTGACTTACATAGATATCGCTGCCGCCGTAGCCGCCCGTCCGGTTGCTGGAAAAATACAGATCCCTTTTATCGGGGGAAAGCGAAGGGGCGGACTCCCAGAATTCGGTATTGACGCTCTCTCCGAGGTTCTCTGGCGTGCTCCATCCATCGGGCGTCAGAAAGGAAATATAAAGATCGCAGCTTCCAAGTCCATCGGGAAAATTACAGCCGGTGTAAATAAGCCACTGACCGTCCTGGGAAATGTTCTGTGCGCCTTCGTTCCGGGTAGTATTGATATTGCCGGGCAAACTTTTTGCCTTGCTCCAGTGACCATCCACGCGCGTGGATTCGTAAAAATCCTCATTATAATTATTCACCTGTCTGGTGAAAATAAGCTTATTGCCGTCGATGGTGATGGTGGGATAATATTCTGGAAATTCGCCGTTCACGCTGTCACCCATATTCTGGGGCTCGAATTTATAATCGCTCCCTTTCATGGCCTGGGCATAATCCAGGGCAAAGCGGAAACATTCTCTCCGGTATACGCCCGCCTTCCTGCTCGTCTCGTTCAGATTGGGCACCGTAAGGAATTTGTTCACGGCATCGAAGGCTTTTGCAAATTCCCCGTTGCCGGCCAGATCGATGGAATAAGGGAGGTTGTAGTCCACGAAATAATTGCTGTCGATGGCCCGGGCCTTCTCATAATTCTCGATTGCGGCCGGATAGTTTTTGAGCTGCCCGAACATGCCGGCAAGGGAAAGATAGGCTTCCTCATATTTGTTATCGATCTGTACGGCATCCTGCAGGGCCTTTATCGCATCCTTGAAATTCTCCGCCTGGGCGAGCTCCATGGCTTTTGTATTGAGGCGGAGGGCTTTTTTATTTACTTTTTCAGGGTCATATTGAGCCTGGATCAGATGGGTGGTCATCAGTAACAGGGATATCAGGATGCAGGCTCGGTAGTTCATGGAGGAAAATTACAAATCAATATCTAAAACGTATGTTATAAAGATTTATTCTCCGGCGCATACCTGGAGCGGGAGTGGGCCGGGGGGTCGCACGCGCAAACCTTGAGCGGCTCAGGGCACCTGGATGTATTTATGCAGCTGGAGCGAGAATTCCCATTTCGGATTTTTTTTGATGTATTCGATGATCAGCGGGGTGACGAGGGCAGACTTGCTCCATTCCGGTTGCAGGAAGAGCTTGCAGGAGCTGGATACGAGAGCGGCCCATTGTTCGGCCCAGGCGAAATCCGTCTTGTTATAAACGATCACTTTCAATTCATTGGCGAGAGGAAGGATCTCCGGAACGGGCCCCTTGAATTTTTTTGGGGAAAGGCAGATCCAGTCCCATTCTCCGCTGAGGGGCGAGGAGCCCGATGTCTCGATATGCGTGCTGAACCCCGCGCGGTACAGCTCGTCCGTCAGCGCCGTGCAGTCGTGCATAAGGGGCTCGCCTCCCGTTATGACCGCCATCCGGCCCGGATGCCGGGCGGCCTCCGCGACGATCTCTTTTATGGACAGCATGGGATGGGCCCCGGCGTCCCAGCTTTCTTTGACATCGCACCAGGTGCAGCCGACATCGCAGCCGCCCAGCCGGATAAAGTAAGCGGCTTTGCCCTGATGATAGCCCTCCCCCTGGATAGTGTAGAAAGCTTCCATGACAGGCAGGGCTGCTGTCTGATCTGCTGAAAAATGGGACTGGTTGGCTTCGGCCGGATACATATATTAAAAATTCATTAATTTAAGAAAACACGCTTTCGTTTCTTTCTTCGCAGGCGCGGAAGGTATTCTTCATAAGGGCGGCGATGGTCATGGGACCTACCCCGCGGGGAACCGGAGTGATATAGCTGCAGCGCGGCGCCACTTCATCGAATTTTACATCCCCTTTCAGGGCAAAGCCGCTCTTTTTAGAGGCGTCGGGGACACGGGTGATGCCCACGTCTATGACGATCGCGCCTTCTTTTACCATGGAGGCGGTGACGAATTCGGGTTTTCCGATGGCGGCAACGATGATATCCGCCTGCCGGCAAAGGTCTTCGAGGTTACGGGTCTGCGAATGGGCGATGGTAACGGTGCAGTTGCCGGGGTTGGTATTATTACTCAGCAGAATGCTCATCGGCCTTCCTACGATATTGCTGCGCCCGATGACCAGGGCGTGCATGCCCCGGGTATTGATCTTATAATGTTCCAGCAGCAGCATGATGCCGTGTGGGGTCGCAGAGATAAAGGAGTCCAGGCCCTGTACCATCTTGCCCAGATTGATCGGATGGAACCCATCCACGTCTTTCGAGGGATGGATGGCGTTGATCACTTTCTCATCGGAAATATGTTTGGGCAGGGGCAGCTGGACAAGGATCCCGTCCAAGTCCGGGTCGTTATTCAGCTCATCGATAAGGGTCAGCAGCTTGTTCTCGCTGATGTTCTGATCAAGACGATGGAGGGTGGATTTGAAGCCTATTTCGGAGCAGGTCTTCACTTTTGCGGCGACATAAGTCTCGCTGGCCCCATTGTTCCCAACCAGGACGGCAGCAAGGTGCGGGATCTTCTTTCCTTCTGTTGCGAGCTGCGCTACTTTCATTCTGAGCGAGTCCTGGATCGACTGGGAAACGAACTGACCATCTAATAATTGCATGCCGCAAAGGTAATAATCAGGGGGATCGAAATTTCAGGCATGCAGTATTATGGCAATTTATGAAAATTAGTAATATGATATAATAAGTCATAAATCACAAAAATGAACATAAAACCCAAGAATTATAATTCATAATATATTATTCATATGTATAAAGAACATATAAAAATAAACATATTTCAGTTTTTCGTTTGGGTTAAAGCGCTATTGGTAGGCTGTTTCATGTAATCCATAGGTTTTAACAAACTGTTTATAGGGGCAAAGAAAATGCATGCAATCGTATTGAATAATAATATATATGAAATGCGTGCAGCAGTTTAGAGCAAAAAAAAGTCCCCGCCAAAATTTTAACATTTTTTTTGTAACAATTAAAAGTTCCCATAATTTACGCATCCAACTTAAAAACTCACGTCACATGAGAAAACTTCTATCACTGGTAGCAGTGCTGGCATTGTATATGTCAGTATTCGCCCAAACCAAACTAACAACAGGCAAGATTACGGACCAGCAGGGTCAGCCTGTCCCCTTCGTCACCATCAAGATCAAAGGATCAAAATCAGGAACAAGCGCAGATGCGGAAGGCAACTTCTCCATCAGGACAAAAGCAGGCGATGTGCTGATCATCAGCGGCGCAGGACTTGCTGCTAAAGAAGTAGCCGTACCCGGTTCGGGTCCGGTGGCTGTGCAGGTCTCCCGTAAAGAGTCCAATCTTACGGAAGTCGTCGTAACGGCACTCGGCATTCAGAGACAGGCCAAAGAGCTCGGTTATTCTACGGCCAAAGTAACAGGGAAGGAACTTACCCAGGCCAAACCGATAAGCGCCGTGAACGGTCTTACCGGTAAGGTATCGGGACTCCAGATCAATACGGTGAACAATGGGGTCTTCGCCCCCACCCGTGTGGTATTGCGCGGCAACAGGTCGCTGACCGGTAACAACCAGCCGCTGGTCATCGTGGACGGGGCCATCTATTACAATGATATCAGCACGATCAATGCGGATGACATTTCGGATATCACTATCCTGAAAGGTTCCAGCGCCTCGGCCGTGTATGGATCGGATGCCTCCAACGGGGTGATCATGGTCACTACCAAGAAAGGCACCCGGGGCAAGCCCAGTCTTGTTTTCTCCACCACCGTACAGATGGAAAGCGTTGCCTACATCCCCAAATACCAGGACCGCTTCGGCTCGAATGGAGGGGAACGCTGGATAAACGATTTCACCGACCTGTCCGGCATGGCCCCTTATGAGAACCAGGCTTATGGTCCTGAATTCCGCCCCGGGGCTGTTGTCCCCATCGGTCGTATCCTGGTAGATGGCAGCCATCTGAGCGTGCCCTACACGGCCATCAAGAACCAGAAAAGAGATTTCTTCCAGAAGGCATTCACCACCCAGAACAACCTTTCTTACAGCGCAGGTGATGACAACAGCCGTTTCTACCTGAGCGCCCAGGACGTCAACAGCAAGGGTACGATGCCCAGCGACATTGGCCGCCGGGATGCATTCAGGGTCGGGGGTTCAAAGACCTACGGCGTATTTACCGCAGACTACACGCTCGGGTACACGTATAAATATACCAACCTCACCAACGAGACGACCACCTACGATGACCTGTTGAACACACCGGCCGACATTCCCCTGTCCAAACTGAAGGACTGGAAGAACAACAAGTTCGCGACGCCAGACGGTTATTTCAACGATTATTACAACAACCCTTACTGGGTTATCGGCAATATCCGGTATCTCACCACCGATCATAATCTGACCGGGAACATGCATCTGGCCCTCAAGCCGACCTCCTGGCTGAGCTTCTCCTACCGCCTGGCCATGACCAATCTGTCCAGGAAATACGAGGCCAAGACGGCGGATGAGAGCTTCTCGACATTCTCCCAGACCAGTCCGGTTCTGTTGTATTCCAACGCAGCCGGCAATGGGGTGGACACCATCAAGGATGAAGGCACGAAATATATAGCCGCTCACGGTTCTCAGGCTACATACTCTACCTACGCATACAGTAACTTTCTGATAACATCGGATTTCCTCGCCAGCGTCGACAAGAATCTCGGCAAGGACTTCAATCTGAAAGTAACCGTGGGTACCACCTATCTCGATAACCGTATCAACAATACGTATATCAATGCGAACAGCCTGTTCTTCCCGGTATTCAACGTAAACAACCTCACCGGAACGGCCGGTCTGGGCGGAACGGCCAATACCACCAATTCCAGCAACTATACAGAAGAAGCACGCAGACTGGGCTATTTTGGTGAAGCCACCCTGGGCTTTAAGAACTATGCGTTCCTGCATGGTTCCTACCGCACCGACATCGATTCCCGTCTGTCGAAAGACAACCGCTATATCCCTTATTATGATGTGGATGCATCGGTGGTCATCAGCGATATGATCCCCTCCATCGCGAACGGAAAGGTCGTGAACTTTGTAAAGCTCCGGGGCGCTCATTCCCTGACGGGTAACGTATCGGCCCTTGCCAGCGGCTCCCAGTTCATCGGCGACGGTGCTTACAAGACGGTTCCAACCCTCACTGCCACGAATAACACCACGCTTGGGTTCCCCTATAACGGTCTTGGCGGGTTCTGGCTGAACACGACCATAGCCAACCCCAACATCAAACCTGAAAAAGTAACGGAAGATGAGATAGGCCTTGAGCTGGGTTTCCTGAACAGGATCCAGCTTACCGTAGCCGGATACCAGTCCAAGCTTAAGGATGGTATCGTATTCGCCTCCATTCCCAACTCCAGCGGATTTACGCAGGCGCTGGTGAATGCCGCCAATACCTCGAACAAAGGCATCGAGTCCGAGATCCGGGCGACGCTGGTGAAAACAAAGAACGTCAACTGGTCTTTCAATGTCAACTATACCTATAACGAAAGCAAGGTCGTGACCATCAACGGGGGACAGAAATCCCTCGGTCTGGGTACGAATGGCCTGCTCAATACCAACTCCTATGCAGTAGTCGGTCAGCCTTTCCCCGTGATCGAAGGTTATGACTGGGTAAGGAACACCGCCGGTCAGGTCATCGTCAACGGTACCACCGGCCAGCCTTCGAGGGATCCAAATCTGAAGGTTTTGGGCCAGGCTACCCCTAAGCATATCTTAGGATTCACCAGCACTGTCGTTTACAAGAGCTGGACGTTCAGCGCCACCGCGGATTACAGAGGCGGATACAAGATCTTTAACGCCATCGGTACGAGCATGGACTTCTCCGGTAACGGATACACCACCGCGCTGACCGGCCGCCAGCGTTTCGTATTCCCGAATTCAGCCATCGACCTTGGAGGTGGAAAATACCAGACCAATACCAATGTTACGGTCGACGATGCCAACTTCAATTTCTGGCCCAGCCTGTATAACTCCGTCACCGCGAACTATGTGATCAGCGCTGCCGCATGGAAATTAAGGGAAGTGGCTGTCAGCTATGATTTCCCAAGGGCCTGGTATGCACCGACCCGCATCATACAACATGCTACCCTGACTGTATCAGGAAGGAATTTACTGATGTTCAGGCCCAAACAGAATGTATGGACCGATCCTGAATACAGCGAAGACACCGGCAATGACGTGGGAAGGACCGGCGAAGGACAAACGCCTCCTACCCGGATATTCAGCGCAACCTTAGCGATCCAGTTCTAACCATTTTAAATGTTTTAAAACGAAGTATTATGTCCAAACAATTATATCATTTCTTTATTTCAGCCTTGCTGCTGCTGTTTGCGGCGGCAGGATGCAAGAAGGGGACCTTTGATATCAACAATGTCAATCCCAATGTGCCGTCAAGCGTATCACCCAAATTTGCTTTGTCGGCTGCCCTGACGGCTACTGCCAATGAGACGTATAATGCCGGCTATCCTGACTTTGCCAACCGCTACATGGGGTACTGGTCTTTCAGTGGGGATTACGGTGGGTATGGCACGGAAGCCGTCTATAACACCAATACCAGCTTCGCCACCGGCAACTGGGATAATGTGTACACGACCCTCGAGAATTTCCGTTTCATCGCCAACCAGTCTGCTTCGCCAAATTCGGCCAACTATCTGGGTATGGCGAAGATCATGCAGTCGTTTCTTTTCCAGCGGCTGGTAGATCTTTATAACAATGTTCCATATACACAGTCCCTGAACGGCGGCGTTACGAACTATCCCAAGTATGACGATGCCAAAACGGTGTACAAGAGTCTGGTAGCGCAGTTGGATTCGGCCATTCTTGTCATCAAGAGTGCTCCGGTGACGGCTGACAATCCCACGACCTACGATGTGATCTTTGGTGGGAACATGACCAAATGGTTACAGTTTGCCAACTCGGTGAAACTGAAGATATTGTTGAACCTTACACAGACTGCTGACGGACCTGCCTTTATCACGGCCGAGCTGAGCGGGTTGACGCCTGCCAATTTCCTCACTCAGGGAACGGATGCGACGGTAAATCCCAGCTATACCAATGCCGCGGTAAACCAGCAAAACCCGATGTGGCAGAATGTCGGTTTCGCTACCAATGGAACAAGCCCTACCACGGGTAATTCCTATAACAGGGCCAATTCTTATGCGGTGAATTTTTACCTCAATTCGAATGACCCACGTGCGGCCTACTTCTACGCCAAGAACAATAACGGAGTGGTCAAGGGCCGTGCATTCGGCAGCCAGGACGGTACCGAGCACAATACGGTCATCTCGGCAGTCGGACCCGGTATCATCAAATTACCTACACAAGGCGCTCCGCTCCTGCCTGCCTTCGAAAGCCTTTTCATGCTGGCCGAGGCGCAGCTCCGCGGATATATTTCGAGCGGTACGGCATCAGCCTCTTACGATTCGGCTGTGAGCGAATCCTTCCGGCTCCTCGGCGTCACCAATTATGTAAGTGCGGCAAATACCTACCGTTCTCAGGTGGACGATAATGTGAATTTCGATAATTCTGCCAACAAGCAGAGGACCCTGATCCTTCAGGAATGGGCCTCTCTGAATATGATCGACCCCATAACGGCATGGAATAACTGGAGAAGACTGGGGATCCCTTCGGATCTTCCGGTCTCGATCTATCCCGGCACCAGCCCATCCGCGCACGTTCCCTATCGTCTGCTCTACCCCGCCAGTGAGTACAGCAACAATACCGATAATGTGAATGCGCAGGGCGCCATCAACAACATGACCTCCAAGATTTTCTGGATGCCTTAAAAATTAAACAAGTACAATCATGAAAAAATTATTAATAATAGTTCCTGCGCTGGCTTCCCTGCTTTTTTCAAGCTGTCTGAAGGATAAGGCGAATGTCGACCTTAGCAATCTGAGCTATATTGCAGAGATCAGCACGGCCAGCACCAACAGCACGCCAAACGCCCCCAGCGGCGGACTTGATTTTTATAACGGAGCAACGATGAACGCGGCGGCCGATGATCCGGATACGATCACTTTCACGGTGAATATCGCCTCTCCTTATCCACCTACCAAGGACGTACCGGTTACGCTGGCGGTAGATGATGCAGCTCGTGTATCCTATATTTCGAATGCCTCCAATGTGCAATTCGCGGCTTTCCCGGCTGCGGGTTTTGATTTCCCGAAAACATCGGGGACCATTAAGGCAGGAAGAAGGCTGGACACTTTCACGGTCGTGGTCCATCATGGCAATCTTGATCCCACCCAGAGCTATATGCTGCCGATCAGCATTAAAAGCGCCTCGGGCGCCACGATCAGCGGCAATCTGGGCACGATCTATTTTCACATTATCGGAAATCCGCTTGCAGGCCCCTATACTCAGGAGTGGATCCGGTATGATCAGGCCGATGCTACCGGAACGCCGGGATATGATGAAACCGGTCCCGCTAGCTTTGTGCCAGTTTCTCCTACCAGCATTTCCGTTGAGAGTGGCACAGGCGTTGACTATATCCTGAGCTTTACCAATACGGCCGGGGTACTGAGTGGATTTAAGGTTGCATTTCCGACCTCTGGACCCACCTCTCCTACAGGTGCGGGAATAACGATCTCCGCCGGTCCGACGATCGTTCTTGCCGATCCGGTAGGCAAAAAATTCACCTTTAATTTTGTTTATGTCAATTCCGGTGGTGCATCAAGGAATATAACGGATAAGTTCTATTGATTATCGCTAATTATCTCATTTGATTC
The DNA here is from genome assembly GCA_035317125.1 of Puia sp. Classification (GTDB taxonomy): domain Bacteria; phylum Bacteroidota; class Bacteroidia; order Chitinophagales; family Chitinophagaceae; genus Puia. The sequence continues at coordinate 37,768 of DATHHO010000013.1, read as the reverse complement.
TACAATCGACAAGAGGCTGGCCCGAAAGCCAGCCTCTTTTTAATCAGCCCTGATCGAAATATATGAAAAAGATATTATCAGTTGCAATCGTACTCCTGTTCGTAACTTGCGCGGCAACCGCCCAGGATTTTGACGTTACCGGCACGGTCAAAGATGAGAACGGAGAACCCATGCCGTCCGCCACCGTCGAAGTAAAAGAGAAAGGCATCACTACGTTTACCGATACGCTTGGTTTTTTCCGGATCACCGCACAACCAAATTTCACCCTCGTGGTCAGCGCTGCCGGCTTTGAAGAAGAAACGATACGGATAGCCGGACATTCCGGTATTTCCATCGTGCTGAAGCCCAGGGCAAAATCCCTTGAAAAGGTCACGGTCAAAGGCGCCGGCCCGAAAAGCGATCAGGGGTCCGCGATGAATGACCAGCTTGTTCAGGGCGACCTCTTCGGGATCTCCAATTCAATGGGTTCGCGGTTCTCACACAGTGGCATAACCGCTTTTTCCCATAAGGAGGAAACAAAGGGGAGCCGCTATCTCTTCAGCGACACCTGGGGTAAAGGAGAAGTGGTGACCATGTCGAACTTCGTATCCCGGAACCCAAAGTTGTCCGTTAACTACGATAAAATTACACATAGCCTGTTCCTTACGGAGGATAATAAAAAAGTGATGGAGGTCGACAAGGAACAGATCAGGTCATTCGACCTGAAGGCCGGAGGCCAGGAATACAATTTTAAAAAGATAAAGGCCATCGATTCCAACCAGTTCTTCCAGGTGATCACGGAGTCGCCGGAGAAATATTCCCTGTACAAGCTGACAAAGACCCGGTTTGTAAAATCCAATTACCATTCGGATGGGATGGTGGAGAGCGGCGTTCCTTATGATGAATATTTGGAAGAGAACTACTATTTCGTGCTGCCTCCCGGCGGACAGCCTTACCGCGTGGTCATGGAATTGAGGATAAAGGCATTGAAGGAAATACTGAACGCCGATATCCCGAAGGCGGCCGAATACCTTTCCAAACACAGATATGATAAAGTGGACGAGGCTTTTTTAAAGGATATGGTGGATTATATCAATCAATAATTGAAAACCAATAACTGAAACCACAACGGATGAAAACGATTGGCTGTTTTATTTTGCTGTCGGTGCTGGTACCGGTATTGAGCCTTGCCCAGACCGTTAATCTTGCCGGTACGGTGAAAGATGAAAAAGGGGCTCCCGTTCCTTTTGCATCTGTCCAGATAAAGGATAAGACCACGGGCACGAGCACGGATTCGCTGGGAAATTTCAAGATCCGGACGAGGGCCGGCAATATCCTTACGGTCAATGCAGTCGGGTTCATCGGCGATACTCTCACCGTGGCCGATCAATCCCGTTTGTCCATAGTGCTCAGACTGAAGACAAAATCTCTCGAAGGGATCGTCATCACCGGCGGTCAGCAGCAGAAAGAAACGAAGAATGACCCACTGAATACGATAGGCAGCCAATCCGCAGGGGCTACGCTGAACGAATTCAAGCAGAGCGAGAATATTTTTTCAGGGCAGACCCGCATCACGCCCAATTCTCCCGATCCGAGGACGCCCGGCCCCGATGCCAAATCGGCTTATATCACCAACGCTCCCGCAAATACCATTTACCATATGTCGGCCCTGCCTGCATTCAGCATAAAGGAAGGCACGAAGGGCAGCCGTTACCTGCTGTCGGAGCGATGGGCCGGTGGCACGGTCACTACCTTCTCCGACAGCATCGTGAATAACCCCGCCCTTACCTACAACTATGATAAAATAAGCCAGAACCTTTATGCTACCCGGGACCAGCAGACGGTCATCGAGATCACCCGGGACCAGGTAAAGGCCTTCTCCATCTATGACGCTCAGGAAAACAAACAATACAATTTTGCAAGGCTGGCGGTCGTGGACTCCCTGCATTTCTTCCAGGTCGTCGTCGCGCCTGCGCCTGGTAAATATGCGCTGTACAAGCAGGTGAAGACAAGGTTCGAGAAGGCGAATTATCATTCGGACGGAATGGTGGAGAGCGGCAAGAACTATGACGAATTCGTGGACGAATACGAGTACTTTTTAATATTGCCCGGCGGGAAGGCCGGCAAGAAGATCCCGGAGCTTAAGATAAAAGCGCTGAAGGAAACGCTGGGCGCCGATAGCCCCCAGGCTACGGCTTATATTTCCGGTCATAAGTATGATACGGTGGATGAGAATTTCTTAAAGGAAATGGTGGGCGAGATGAACCGATAAAATCCTTAACAGTACCGCTCATGCGCAAATCTCCGCCTTTTGCCCTGTTACAGATTTCAAAAATCTTATTACTTATCGGATGGACTCGTCGAAAAAGGCAAGCCCTGCAATGAATTCAGGAAGAGGCAGTGCATGTCAATAGTTCTTTTCTGAACATGGATACATTAAAATTGATGTTGATTTTTTAATAAAGCTGATCGAAACACTGAATCATTAACCGCAACGCTCCGCAATTTTACTAGTCACCCCAGTTAACATAGTATTAACCAAATATTTAGCCTGGCAAGATTTCTCCGGCTTCAGTACTCATTTTTCCCGCTTCAGCTAGTTTTTCAACCTTTTGGGGCGCTTCTTTATTTAATTTTCTTTTAACATTGCAGCACTTTGAAAGATCGGACTGTCTAGATTTTATCTAATTTCGCCCGGTTTTTAACGTTTCTTTTCGTTATTTTTTTGAATTAGGATAGAATTCGTCACTTAAATTAAAAATTGAAGTCACATGGGAAAATTTCTAACGCTGTTAGCGATCCTTGTACTATATACGGTACACGGTGTTGCCCAAACAAAAGTGTTTACAGGAAGGGTCACCGATCCGCAGGGTCAGCCTGTCGCATTCGCCTCTATAAAGGTCAAGGGACAAAAGTCAGGGGTTGCCGCAGACGCTGACGGCAGTTACTCCATTCATGCAAAGGCAGGGGATGTTCTTTCGGTCAGCGGAACCGGATATGTAAGCCGGGAAGTCGTTGTTGGGGAAACGTCCAGCCTGAATATACAGATGGTCCGCAGCAGTGTGAACCTGACCGAAGTGGTGGTCACCGCCCTGGGCCAGACCCAGAGCAAGGCTAAGATCGGCTATTCGGCACAGACCTTTAAAACGGATGCCATTACCAAAAATGGCGTGACGGGAGCGCTCGATGGTCTGCAGGGTAAGGTAGCCGGTGCGGACATCTCCAATGTAGGTGGTCCCGGATCATCCACAAAAGTGGTGCTCAGGAGCTATGGTATCATCGGAGGTGGTAATAACCAGCCGCTGTATGTGATCGACGGGGTACCGATGAGCGATGGAAATTTCCAAAGCGCTATGGTCGGAGACGATGGCGCCGACTATGGCAACGGGATGAACAATGTCAATCCCAGCGATATTGAAAGCGTCACTATCCTGAAAGGCACCGCGGCCTCCTCCTTGTATGGCGGGCTGGCTAAGAACGGAGCCATCATGATCACGACCAAGAAAGGAAGGACTGGGAAATTAAGGATTGAAGTCACGAGCTCGGCCAACTTCAGCAAAGTGGGTAAGCTGCCCGATTATCAGACGGAGTTCGGACAAGGCTGGGGTGGTGTATTCGTACCGGGTGAGAACGGAAGCTGGGGTCCGAAACTGGATGGCAAGGAAAGGCTCTGGGGCTCGGTTGTTGATAACTCGCAGCTGCTGAAGCCTTTTTCTGCGATAAAAGATCCTTTAAAGCAATTCTATACCACCGGGCATGAATACAACAATACGGTTGCACTCTCCGGAGGCAGCGAGATAACCCGGTTCTATTTTTCTTATGGGAATGTATCGAGCGTCGGTATAATCCCCGAGAACGCCAATACCCAGCAGCGTAATACCTTCGCGCTGCGCACCAACAGCAATTTTGGCAAATTCTCGATCAATACCTCGATGAATTATGTGAGCCAGGCCTTGAAAGTGCCCAATACTGGACAGGGTACATCCAGCGGCGGCGGCGTTTTCCAATCCCTGCTGCAGATCCCCGTCGATCTTCCCATTCATGATTTCAGGGATATCAACAATAAATTCTTCAACACAGACAATTACTTTACCCCATATGCGGAGAACCCGTATTTCGGACTTTTCAATAATAGCAACCAGCAGAAGCTCGACCGGTTCTTTGGTAACCTCGATCTGGGCTATAAATTCACCAGTGAGCTCAGTGCTGAATTAAGAATAGGTACTGACGTTACCAACGCAAGGACATTCGAGTGGAAGAACTCAGCCGCTGCCAAACCCGGCAGCTGGAGAGGCCCCAGTCCTACCAATACGGAAGGATTTCCGGCGACTCCCGATATCGGCGGAGTCTTTCAGGCATCGGATTATTTTGGCCTCGTCAATGCCGACGCTATCCTGAAATATACAAAGGACTTTGGCAAGGACTTTACGCTGGACGCGCTCGGGGGTGCTAACTTTTATACGACCACCCAGCGTTCGGAGGCTACACAGATCACCAACCTGCTGGTCCCCGGTTTTTACAATCTCTCGAATACTACCAAACCCCCTACCACCACCGATGGATTTTTTCAGCGGAGAAGGATGGGAGGATATATTTCGGCTACCCTGGGATTCAGGGATCAGCTATACCTGACCGGCAACGTAAGAGAAGACTGGTCTTCAACGCTGCCGATCGAAAAAAATTCGATCTTTTATCCGGGCGCGAACCTTTCCTGGGTCGCTTCACAGCTGCTGAACTCGAGGAACACCGTCTCTTATCTGAAATTAAGGGCTGCATACGGCAGGACGGGATCCGATCCTACCACCTATCTGACCAGATCACAACTGGGCTCGGGTAATATCAGCCTGGGTTTTGGCAGCCTGACCGTCCCTTTCAACGGCGTCAGCGGATATGGCATCAGCAACCAGATCGCCAACCCGGCCCTGAAGCCGATCTTTACGGATGAGGTGGAACTGGGTGCGGAAGCAAAATTCCTGAAAGACCGGATCGGTCTGGATGTGGCCGTATATGATAAAAAGACAAAAGGACAGATCTTCCCTGTATTCATCGCTCCGTCCAGCGGGTATACTACCCTGGTACAGAACCTTGGATTGGTTGACAATAAAGGGATAGAGCTTACCCTGAATGTAACGCCGGTCAAAACAAACGACTTTACCTGGAGCTTCCAGTATGTCTTTTCCAGAGACTGGAACAAGGTGGTCAACCTCAACGGAACGGCTCCCGATCCGCTGCTCTTTGGCTTTTCTTCGGCCATCGACGCCGAGCTTCGGGCTGTCGTAGGTAAGACGGTAGCTTCCATGTACACCGGAACGCCACAGTTGTCCGATAAAGGACAGATCGTAGTCAATCCAAAAACAGGATACTCCATCCCCAATGCTTCATCCCTCGATGCCTTCGGACACACAAAGGCCTATATGGGAAGCGCATTGTATGATTACACGATGGGATTCAGCAATACCTTCCAGTATAAGGACTTTGCGCTGAATTTCTCTCTTGACTTCCGGTATGGTGGGGTCATGTTCAGCGAAACGGCCAACCTTGACCTTTTCGTCGGAAATGGTATCGCCTCCACCTATAATGACCGTAAGCCCTATATCATTCCAAACTCCGTAGTGGGAACGACGGACGGATCTGGGAAAACCACTTATACTCCCAATACTACATTTATAGGCGCCAGCGGAAATGGCCAGAGCGATCTTTATTATAACGGGTATTCGGAAAGCAACAGTTATTCCGGACAGGCCGACAAACAGAGGATCATCGACCGGTCCTTCCTGAAACTCAGAGATGTCAACTTATCGTATAATCTGCCAAAGTCATGGGCTGAGAAAGTAAAGGCCAGCAGTGCTTCTCTTGCCGTCTACGGACGCAATTTCCTGCTGTGGGTGCCCAAGAGCAACGTATATGTGGATCCGGAAGCGACCAATGCCGGGAATGACCTGGGAGGAGAATATGGAGAGCTGAATGCTGCCCCTCTTGCGAAAAGCTATGGCGTTACTTTAAAAGTTGTTTTTTAACTAAAAAGGACTAAGAACATGAAACTATTCAATAAACATACAATAGCAGGAGCCTGTTTACTTGCCACGATCGTTGTTGATTCGGGTTGCAAGAAAGAGCTGGACATCAACCAGAACCCAAATTTCCCGACCCTCGATCAGGGAACCCCTTCCCTGGTATTCCCGGTAGCCGTACTGGCCACCACGGGAAAGATAGGCGGGGACCTCGAGATCGTCGGCGGGATGTGGTCTGAACATTTTACACAGGCTGCGCTGGCCCAGCAATACACGGGGCAGGATTCCTATAATGTGAACCCCACGGACGGGTTCGTGCAAAACCCCTGGGACGTATTGTTCTCCAGCGGATTGAAAAACTATCAGTATGTGATCGATCATGCCGATACGCTGAAGGACTGGAATTTCTATCTGCTCGGTACGGTCATGAAGGCCTACACGACCGAAGTGATGGTAGACCTCTGGGACCAGATGCCTTATTCACAGGCCCTGAAAGGCGCTAATACCCTGAACCCGAAATTCGATGACGGGTATACCATTTATACGAGTCTTATCGCCAGCATCGATGATGCATTGAGCAAGAATTTTGGTGCGAGCACCGTGACGGACCCGGGTACCCAGGACCTTGTTTTTGGCGGGGACATGGATGCGTGGATTGCCTTTGCACATACGCTGAAGCTGAAGATGTACCTGCGCATGGTCAATGCCCATCCCGATGTGGCCTCCGCAGGGATCACGGCGTTGCACAACTCTGGGGCGACCTTCCTCGACGGCAATACCGGGGGCGCCTCCATCACCAATTTCTCGGATGCTCCTGGTCTTGACAATCCGCTCTACGAACAAAATATCCGCCAGCTGAATACAGCCGTCAATATACGGGCGAGCTATACCTTTGTAAGCTGGCTGAAATCCAACAGCGATCCGAGGCTGCCCTATTTCTTCGGTTCGGCCAACCCGATATCCATTCATCAGGGTGATTTCCGGAACAGCGATCCGACCTATCCCAACGCGGCCGTATTCTTCGAATCTCCAACGGACCCTGTGGACTTTATCTCGCTGGCAGAATCCTATTTCCTTCAGGCTGAAGCCGATGTCCGGTACTTTGGCGGAGGGAATGCCAAGTCGTTCTATGACCAGGGGGTAACCGCCGCATTTGCCGCAACGGGAAAAAATGCCGCGACCTTTATCGCTGGGGGTGGCGCTTATGAATGGCAAAATGAATTGGAAAATGGTGTAAAATTGGGTGACGTCGAGCAGATCATCCGTCAGAAATGGGCTTCCTGCGCATATGGATGTCATGGGATCGAAAGCTTCTTTGAACATACCCGGACCGGATTTCCAAAACAAAGCGCCGTTTATTCCAATGTAGCCGGATATATCCCCGGCCAGATCGTCGTGGCAAAAAACTCTGTTTTTGGCGATCCGACGGCCTTGCCCAAACGGTTGATCTTTGCGTATGACGAGACGTCGAGAAATACCAATGCACCAAAGACAAACGTAGCGATCACGACCAAACCATGGTGGGGTCTATAATTTTTAAATTTATTTTATATGAAAAATAATAGAATTCATTTTTTCTCCATAGTCCTGCTCCTGGTCGTGATCAGCTCCTGTAAGAAGGATACGATCATCAGCAATGACAAGCAGGTCGGTACTTCCAAAGTAACCCATTTTGCAGACTTGAAACTTCTGGGCGACCCCATCATGTCGATCGTCAAGGGCGCGGCGTTTACCGATCCCGGCGCTACGGCATCCCAGTCCGGCGCTCCATTGACCGTTACGGTGACCGGAACCGTCAATACGGGTGCGGTCGGATTTTATACGGTGAACTATACGGCCACTAATTCGGATGGATTTCCTGCTGCCGTGAGCAGGCTGGTGGCTGTGCTCCCAAGCGCTGAAGTTGCGGGTGTGGACCTTTCCGGCACGTATTATTATGCGACTGCCGTCGCCACGACCTCCACAATCACCAAACTGGCTCCCGGTGTCTATGCCACGACGAATTGCTGGAGCAATGCGACGACCATCGCCTGCCAGTTCATCTGCGCAGACGGTACGCATATCATCATGCCATCCCAGGCCACCCCATACGGGACCCTGTCTGGCACGGGTACGTTAAGCGTCGCCGGAGCCTTACAATATGTGGTGACGATACCAGAACAAGGCATCAGTGGTACCCCAAGGAACTGGCATGCCCAATAATGCAGATATTGAACTTTGTTAAAAACAAAATGTAAAATTAAAATCATTTATATGCGTAAAATTTCGTTCATCATCGGGCTCGGCGTGTTGCTCTTTTCGGTGTCCTGTAAAAGGACCCTGCCGGATTACGGAGGCACGGCCACTCCGAAAATGTCCAATGGCTGGTGGGCCACCCTTACTGTAGACGGCGTAGATGTCTATAATCTGGGTACCTTTTTCTTCTCTACCTACAATACTTCAGAGAACCAGGATTCGATCTGGCTGGATGATCTGAAGAATGGGTATGGTTTTAAAAGTAAGGTGCATGTTGATTACAAGAGCCTTACTTTCACAGTTTCAGGATCAGGTAATCTATATTATGTAGGTACACCGGTCTTCCCTGCGTCGGTAACGATCACCGGGGGCAAAGTACTACCAAAGGCAGGGCATTCCAAGACCGGAGTAGCTACCGATAGCCTTTACATGAAGGCTGTATTTTCCGATGATCCGACAACCACTTATGAGATCAAGGGTACGGCCAGGACGGGATTCGTCGACGACGATTATTAAAGAAGGCTTTATATATCATTACACGGCAGGGTCCTTTTACGGGGCCCTGCTTTTTTTTGGTAAGCTCCCTCCGCCGAATTTATGGGTGCATTGAGCCATTTGATTACCTTTGTACAAATAAAAATTATGGCAGAAACGCAGCCAAACGGGCAGTTAAATATCGAGATCAGCGAGGAGACGGCCGAAGGAGAATATGCCAACCTGGCCATTATCACGCATTCTCATGCCGAATTCGTTATCGACTTTGTCAATGTGATGCCGGGCACGCCAAAAAGCAAGGTGAAATCCCGGATCATCCTTACCCCGCAGCATGCCAAGCGGTTCATGAAGGCGCTGACCGAGAACCTGGGCCGTTTCGAGGCTGCTAACGGCAAGATCCAGGACCTCGAAGAGGTCCAGCTGCCCATGAATTTCGGGGGCCCTACGGCACAGGCCTAGCCCTCTGCGTTCACCGCGCACCGGTCAGTTACCCGCCGCCATGACCAAAATCCGGTCTTTTCCCGTTCCCGCCGGCGTAACTCTTCACAGCATCCCCTTGTCGGCAAAACTGAAATGCCCCTCCTCGCTTACGATGATATGGTCCAACAGTTTGATATCTAAATAATTAGCCGCTTCTTTAATCTTTTTGGTCAATTCCTCATCCGCCTTGCTGGGCTGGAGGTTTCCGGACGGGTGGTTATGGCAGAGTATGATGCTGACCGCATCCTTTTCAAGGGCCCTTTTCAGGATAAGACGGGGATCGGCTACGGTACCGGTGATCCCGCCCTGACTGATCACTTCGAAATGCCTGACCCTGCCCGCTCTGTTGAGGAAAATAATGGCAAAGACCTCATAATGGAGATCGCGCAGCAGGGACTGGACATAAACGGCCACATCCCGACTGTCCCTTACGATCGTTTTTCTAGGGAGGGGGCCAGCCTGTCTGCGCCGGGCCAATTCGAGGGCGGCGACCATGATACTGGCTTTGGCAGGCCCGATCCCCCTGATCCGGACCATTTCATGGACGGTGATCCTGCCCAGCTCGTTCAGATCGCCCTTTCCCAGCTTCAGGACCTCCCTGGCCAGCTCGATGGCGCTCTTTCCCGGGATACCGCTCTGTATCAGGATGGCCAGCAACTCCGAATCGCTCAGGACCTGGGGGTTTTTACGGAGTAGTTTTTCGCGGGGCTGATCGTCCTTTGCCCATTTTTTTATAGAGTATTTCTGCGCTTGCATATACCGGGTTTAGTGCCTATTTTGGATATTATAACGGGATGTTAAAATAACGATTTAACTCCTTCGTTATAGGAAAACTTAACCCGTTCCGAGTCCATTACCTTTTGAAAACTTAATCTAAATCCATGAAACGATCAACCTTTTCCGCTATCGGCGGCTGGCAACCCCTTCTGTTCTGTATCGGTATGTATGTAGTAGCCCTTTTCTTCTCCATCTTTGTTTGCTCCTCCATTTTTTACGCGCTTAATACCAGGTCCACAGGGAAAGAAACCGCTAAAACGGTCATTGCTGCGCCTTCCGGTAATCCGCAACTGGCTTCTGTAACGCATTAATCAGCGCCGGTAAAGTCATCCGCGCTTGTACAGGAGGCGTTTCTGGGAATTCAGCCGGAAACCCTCCTGTATTAACATTACGCGTTAATAATTTTTTTAAAGGGTCCCTGGCTGCTATTCTCTTTTGATGTATATCTTCGCCCCATATTTCACTCATCTATGCAGCAGACTACAGCCAAGATCTTTTCCGGCACGGGATCCCAGTATCTGGCCGAGAAAATAGCCCAGCAGTTTGGTACCGCTTCCGGAAAGATCACTATCCAGCACTTCAGCGACGGGGAGATCCAGCCTATATTCGACGAGAGCATACGGGGAGACATGGTCTTCCTCGTCCAGAGCACTTTTGCCCCCTCCGAGAACCTTCTTGAACTGCTGCTGATGATCGATGCGGCCCGGCGGGCATCCGCCTATAAGGTCGTGGCGGTCATCCCTTATTATGGGTATGCCCGTCAGGACAGGAAGGACAAACCCAGAGTGGCCATAGGTAGTAAGCTGATAGCCAATATGTTAGTGGCTGCAGGGGCGGACAGGGTCATTACCATGGACCTGCATGCTCCCCAGATCCAGGGCTATTTCGATATTCCTGTGGATCACCTCGACAGCTCGGCTATTTTTATCCCTTATATTGAGCAACTTAAGATCGAAAATCTTACCTTTGCGGCCCCTGACGTGGGAAGCGCCAACCGTATCCGTGAAATCTCCTCCTATTTCAATGCCGAAATGGTGATCTGTGACAAGCACAGGAAGCGGGCAAACGAGATAGCGAGCATGGTGGTCATCGGAGATGTAACGGACAAGGATATCATCCTCATCGATGATATCTGCGACACAGGGGGAACGCTGGCGAAGGCGGCGGGCTTGTTGATGGAAAAGGGCGCAAGGAGCGTGCGGGCCATGTGTACGCACCCGGTATTCAGCGGTAATGCCTACGCCAATATCGAGAACAGCGCGCTGGAAGAGATGGTGGTGTGTGATACGATACCCCTGAAGCAGCAGAGCCCGAAGATCAAAGTGTTGAGCGTAGCGGAATTATTCGCAGTGGCTATAAAGAATGCGTATCTGAACAAGAGCATTACGAGCTTGTTCATCCATTCGCAGCTGAAGAACAAGAAGAACATGTAAGGGGACGGCCCTGAAATGCAGTGACAGCGGGGCCGGCGGAAGACAGCGTAATTTTTAAACAGACATATAATGAAAACGATTACAATCGAAGGACAACTCAGGACCGGACTAGGCAAACAAGCCGCCCGCCAACTTCGCTCTGAGGGAAATGTGCCCGGTGTAATTTATGGGGGTGCAAAAGAAGTGATTTTTTCGGCTTCTGTGGTATCTTTTAAAACACTGGTGTACACGCCTGATTTCCAGTTAGCGGAGATCAAGGTAGGAGGAGATTCTTACAAATGCATTTTGAAAGATCTGCAATTTGACAAGGTGACCGATGAGCTGATCCATGCGGATTTCATGGAGCTCGTTGAAGACAGGAAAGTGGTTGCTACTATTCCCATCAAATTTACCGGCGCCTCCATCGGCGTGAAAGAAGGTGGTAAGCTGATCACCAAAATGAAGGCATTAAAGGTAAAGACCCTGCCAAAGTATTTGAAAGAAAATATCGAAGTGGATCTGACCGAACTGCAGCTGAATGGTAACGTGCGCGTCGAGGATGTGAAGGAAGCGAATTATGAAATATTGAATTCGCCACGTATTCCCATTGCGTCCGTCGTACTGACCCGCGTGCTGAAACAGGAAGAAGCGGGCGCTGCGCCGGTTGCCGCTGCTGCTCCTGCCGCCGCTGCTGCTGCCAAACCGGCTGCTGGCGCTGCTCCTGCCGCTGCCAAGCCTGCTGGCAAGAAATAGTTATTTTACCTTATCAGGAACCCGGTTATCGATCTAACCGGGTTTTCTTAGTTTTCAACCCTCCTTTATGGGGAAGTTTTTAATCGTTGGACTGGGGAATATAGGGCCCGAATATGCCGGCACACGGCATAATATTGGCTTCGGGGTACTGGATGCGTTAGTGCATAAGCACGGAAGTGAATTCAGCATAGAGCGCTTAGCCGAGATGGTGGAACTGAAATGGAGATCGCATGTGCTGGTGTGCGTGAAACCCACGACCTATGTGAACCTCAGCGGGCGGGCCGTGAAATACTGGATGGACAAAGGGAAGATCGCCATCGGGCATATCCTGGTGGTCCTCGATGATCTGGCCCTTCCGCTGGAGCGGCTGAGGCTGAGGCCGGGGGGCAGCGCTGCCGGGCACAATGGCCTGAAGAGCATACAGGAGGCCCTGGGCACGGATGCCTATCCCAGGCTGCGGCTTGGCATCGGTAATGATTTTACAAGAGGCATGCAGGCGGAATTTGTGCTGGGGCAATGGGAAGCGTCCGAGCTTCCGCTGGTCCGGCTGAAGATCGAAAAGTCGGTGGAAATAATTGAAAGCTTCGTCACCAGCGGGATTGAAAGGACCATGAGCCAGTACAATAAAATAGATTTTACCCTATGATATGTAGTTGAGAATCTTTATTTTCGCTTAATATTGCATTCATCCCTTATGAGTGGATACCCTGATCTCCAATATGCCTATGTAGTTTCCCGGGAGCCTCTTCAGGCCAAATGAAACTGAATCAAGAATTTTCTATTTAAAAACCTTTATTGAATATGAAAATATTCTGTGTCGGCCGTAACTATGTGGCTCATGCCAAGGAGTTAAATAATGAGGTCCCAGACGAGCCTATCATATTTATGAAGCCGAAAAGCGCATTGCTCCAGGCCCATACTCCATTTTATTACCCCGAATTTACGAATGAACTGCACTACGAATGCGAGCTGGTGCTGCGGATCTCCAAGAATGGTAAATACATCCAGGACAGGTTTGCCAGTAAATATTACGATGCCATCTCTGTAGGCATCGACTTCACCGCCCGCGATATTCAGAATGAGCTGAAGGAAAAAGGATTGCCCTGGGAAAAAGCCAAGGCATGGGATAACTCGGCTGCCGTCGGCAAGTGGGTACCCTTGCAGAATATCAAGAATAAGAAAGACCTTAATTTCTGCCTTTACAAGAACAAGGAGCTGGTGCAGCAGGGAAACTCCAACCTGATGATCAACAGTTTTGACAAAGTAGTCGCTTATATCTCCAATTATTTTTCCGTCAATATCGGAGACCTCGTCTTCACCGGAACTCCTGCGGGCGTGGGCGAGTGCGTGGTCGGAGATGAGCTCGAAGGATTTATTGAGGACGACAGCCTGCTGGCCTTAGAAATAAAATGATCACTGTCGATATCTTACTGAGGGCCTATCACCTGATGTGCACTGCCAAAGAAATGGCGGCGACGTATGAGAACAATCGCCCGGTCTGTAAATACGTGCATTCTACATCCAGAGGTCATGAAGCCGTTCAGTTGGCAACGGCTTTTCACCTGCTGCCCTGCGACTATGTCAGCCCCTATTACCGCGACGAGAGCCTGCTGCTCGGTCTGGGCTTCACTCCATACGAATTGATGTTGCAGCTGCTGGCAAAGCGGGACGATATCTTCACGGCCGGCCGCGAATATTATGCTCATCCCAATTACCGGGGTAGCGATAAGCCCGGTATTATCCCCCAGAGCAGCGCGACGGGGATGCAGGCAATTCCCACAACGGGCATAGCCCAGGGCATCCGCTATCTGGAGACCATCGGGTCTCCCTTGCTTATCAGGGGCAGGAACGGCGAATCGCCTGTAGTCGTCTGCTCGCTGGGCGATGCCAGCGTGACGGAAGGGGAGGTCAGCGAAGCTTTTCAATTTGCCACCTTGAAGGAATTGCCGGTCATTTATCTGGTGCAGGATAACGGCTGGGGCATCAGCGTCCGCTCGGAAGAATCGAGGGTAGCGGATGCTTATGATTATGCGGCTGGCTTCAGGGGAATGAGGCGGTTGCGCATCGACGGGAGTAATTTCCTGGACAGCTATGAGGCCATGGGCAGGGTGATCAGGGATGTGCGCAACAGCCGTCGTCCTTATCTTGTACAGGCCAGCGTCCCGTTGCTGGGGCATCATACCAGCGGCGTCAGGAAAGAATTTTACCGCAGCCCGGAAGAGCTGAGCAAGCAGGGGGAACAAGATCCTGTGCCCCTGTTGCGGGCGCGCCTGCGGGAGCTGGACCTGGAAGAAAAAGAGCTGCAGGAGATAGAAAGGAACGCCGCCCGCTGGGTTGCGGAGCAATTTGCAGCGGCATCCTCCTCGCCGGAGCCGGACCCGTCCTCCGTGGCGGATCATGTTTTCGTGCCTACACCGGTAACGGAAGAAAGAGGAGAGCGTTCACCCGCAGGAGGGAGAAATGTACCGATGGTCGATGCTGCCCTGTTTGCTATCCGCGAGATCATGCAGGCCCATCCGGAGGCGCTGCTGTATGGCCAGGATGTGGGCAGGCGGCTGGGCGGCGTCTTCCGCGAAGCGGCTACCCTGGCCGAGCAGTTCGGGGACCACCGGGTATTCAACACAGCCATTCAGGAGGCCTATATCATCGGCTCGACGGTGGGGATGAGCGCCGTTGGAGCGAGGCCTATCGTGGAAATACAGTTTGCCGATTATATTTATCCGGGATTTAATCAGCTGGTGACGGAGATCTCGAAATCCTGTTATCTGAGCAACGGAAAATTCCCGGTGCAGACCCTTATCCGCGTGCCGGTCGGCGCCTATGGCGGTGGCGGGCCCTATCACAGCGGCAGCATCGAAACGACCCTCCTGTCCATCAAGGGCATAAAAATAGCCTATCCTTCCAATGCGGCGGATATGAAAGGGCTGATGAAGGCAGCCTTCCTCGACCCTAATCCGGTGATCATGCTGGAACATAAAGGCCTGTACTGGAGCAAATCGCCGGGAACGGAGGATGCCCGGACGGTCGAGCCCGCCGAAGATTATATTTTACCGCTTGGCAAGGCGAATATCGCGCTGAGCGCCGATCCGGATTGTGAAGACGCCGGCGAGACCTGCTGTGTCATCACCTACGGGATGGGGGTGTACTGGGCAAAGGCCGCCGCAAAAAATTTCCCGGGTCTTGTCGAGGTCCTCGATCTGAGGACACTGTATCCTCTCGATGAGGAAATGGTCTTTGCCACCGTCCGGCGTCATGGGAAATGCCTCGTGCTGACGGAAGAACAGCAAAACAATTCATTTGCCGAAGCGCTGGCCTGGCGTATATCGGCAAGCTGCCAGTTCTCGCTGGACGCGCCGGTACAGGTGTCGGGCGCGCTGAACCTACCAGCAGTCCCGATGAATGTCCTTCTCGAAGATGCCATGCTGCCAAACCCGGTCAAGGTCGCGGCCTTGCTGGAACGCCTGCTGGCGTATTGATTGGGGCGCCGCCTTGCTGAAACCCTGCTGGCTTATTGTTTGGAGTCCGGCTCTGATTTTAAAAGTCTACAAAAATAGTGGACTAATATTTGGAAATGCAGGAAAAGGAGATTATTTTTGTTCTGTTACATCACAAAACCGCAATCATGCAGCGTCTGGCAACTTTTTCCTTCCTGGGCATAGTGATCTTCCTGCTGTGCTTCGCCCAATTCGGGTCCGGAGCAAAGCAAGCAGGAGGCAGGACCGGAGCAAAGGCTGGCGCTGAAGCAGGGGTGTCCCTGACCTCTGTCCGTGCCGCTGCGCCGGAGGTCAGACCGGTCAGGCAGTTGTAAATGCGCGTTGGGTCCGACGCGTGGCGTGGTGGGTCCCGGTGGCCGCGATGCATTGTTCAGGTCGCGTTCGGGATCTGTTCCGGATGTCGCACCGGGTTAGTATTTTGTGAGCCCGGTTAGTATTTTGTAAGCTCGGGCTGCACCTCGTCTATATAAGCGAGAATTCCTCCCTTGAGATTATACAGATTTTTGAACCCGAATTTTTCTTCCAGCTCCCGGATCGCTTTTGCGCTGCGGCCTCCCATCTTGCAATGGACCACCACCTTTTTATCCGTGTCGATCCTGTCCGCATTGGCTGCCACCGTCGCAAGGGGGATCAGCTCGGCCCCGATATTCACGATGTCATATTCATGGGGTTCCCGCACGTCGATCAGCTGAATTTTTTCTCCATTCACCTGCCAGTCGTATAATTCTCTGGCCGTGACCTCTTTCAGAGGCGATTCTTCGATGGCGCGCATTCCGCAGAATTGTTCATAGTCGATGAGCCCGGTGATCGTGGGATGGTCGCCGTTGATGGGGTTATCCTGTCGCCTTTTGATATTGAAGGTCTTGCTCTCGAAATTCAGCGCGTCGAAAATATAGAACCGGCCCGAAAGGGTTTCACCCACGCCCGTGATCACCTTGATCACTTCCAGCGCCTGCAGGCTTCCGATGATGCCGGGCAGCACGCCCAATACGCCGCCTTCGGCGCAGCTGGGCACCAGGCCGGGAGGGGGAGGGGTTGGATAGAGGTCGCGGTAATTTGGACCGGGATTCCCATCGGCGCCGCGGTAGTTGAATACCGAGACCTGACCCTCGAACTGAAAAATAGAAGCGTAAACATTCGGCTTGCCCAATAAGACCGAGGCATCGTTGACCAGATAGCGGGTTGGGAAATTATCCGTGCCATCCGCGATCACATCGTAGTCCCGGATGATGTCCAGCGCATTCTGTGAATTAAGATGCGTGTTGTAGATATTGAGCTGGATATAGGGGTTCAATGCTTCCAGTCTTCTTCTGGCCGCTTCCACCTTTGGTTTGCCGATCTCATCGACGCCAAACAGTACCTGTCTCTGCAGATTGCTGTCGTCGACCACATCGAAATCGACGATGCCGATGGTGCCTACTCCGGCCGCCGCGAGATAGAGCAATACCGGGCTACCCAGCCCGCCGGAACCAACGACCAGCACCCTGGCGGCTTTCAGCTTCTGCTGTGCCTCCATCCCGAATCCGGGGATGATGATATGCCTGTTATAGCGGGCCAGCTCTTCTTTTGTAAAAGGCTGCGCGGCCCTGGCGCCGTTGCCCGATGCAGGTGCACTGTTGATGTCGGAGCCCCGGACGCCGTTGCCCGATGAAGCTGTGCTGTCGGCTGGGGCGCCTCCGGCAATAGCGGGAACGATGCTGATGACCGTATCCTCCTTGACGGCGGTAAGCCCCTGCTGCAAATCCCTGATATCGTCGTTGCCGACGAAAATATTGACGTAGGAACGGATATTGCCGCCCTCGTCCAGCAGGTGTTTTTTCAGGTCGGGGAAGTTAACGGTAAGTTCCTGTACGGTGTCATGCACCGTGCCGGCGCTGACCTGCAGCCGGGCTGTATTGTTGGTAAATTTCCGCAATGGGGTCGGAATGATCACAGTTGCCATTTTGTTTGTTCTTTTTCAGGTGAATGATTGTCTGTTTCAGGAAAATTGATAGTCTGCTATTTTTTCTTCTTCGAATTGTTGTACTTCATTCAGCAGCCATGAGCGCATGGTAATGGACTCGTTCTCCATCACCGAAACGATGAGATAAGAAAAATAAGGCTGGGCTGCTATACGGTCATGCTCAGAAGGGATGGCCGGGTGTCTGGGATGCGAATGATATATTCCCAGCAGCGACCAGTCATGGTCCAGCGCATGCTGCTCGGCCACCATATAGTCGGCGGGCGAGATCTCGAAGCGGCGTGTCTTATCGCCTGCCTTTGAATTGTCCACCACCAGGATATCGACGATAACGCGGGTGCCATCCGTCTCCTCCCTTCCGAAAAGGAATCCGCAGCATTCGTCGGGGAATGTATTCACGGCGTCTTCGGTGAGCAGCTGCCTGATATGGGGCTCGATAATGATCATGGTTGTATTATTTTTTGGATGATTTCGGGATACTTGTCGGCATTGTCCGGCAGGACGGTCACCACCACGCCTTCTTCCAGCTGCTCCGCAATTTTAATGGCGCCGGCCAGATTAGCCGCGGACGAAGGGCTCAGCAGCAAACCCTCGTGTTTATAGGCTGCGCGGATGATCTCATGGGCTTCCTCCGTAGTGATCTCATAGTTGGCATCTGCCAGTGTCGGGTCATAGATGCCGGGGACGATGGCCGTCTCCAGATGCTTCCATCCTTCCATCCCGTGCAAGGGAAGGTCGGGTTGCAGCGAGATGAGCCGGATGGATGGATTCAATTCTCGCAGCCTTCTGCCCGTCCCCGTAAAGGTTCCGGTAGTACCAAGGCCGGCCACAAAATGCGTGATGCCGGGCAGGGCTTCGAAGATCTCCGGGGCGGTAGTATAATAATGCGCTTTCCAGTTGTTGGGATTCTTATATTGATCCGCATAATAATAATTTCCAGGGTCTTCTCCGGCAAGGGCCTTCGCCGCCTGTTGCGCTCCGTCCGTGCCATCGAAACGGGAGGTCAGGATGAGGCGCACGCCGAGGGAATCCAGGATCTCTTTTCGCTGTGGCGAGGCATTCTCGGGAAGACAAAGCGCAACGGGGATGCCCAGTAATTGCGCGATGCTGGCATAGGCGATACCGGTGTTGCCGCTCGTAGCGTCCAGCAGGGTCTTCTGCCGGTGGAGATCGCCGCTCTCGATGGCCCTGCGTATGATATTATAAGCGGCCCTGGCCTTCACGCTGCCCGACAGCTGCATCCATTCCTTTTTCGCATAAAGGGTAACGTTCTTTTTACTGAACAGGCGCGTGATCCTGTGCAGTGGCGTATTCCCGATCTTTTTCTCCAGGGAGCGAACGGCCTGTATGAGATCTTTGCCGGTATGGATAGTCGTCGTTGTTGGCATAATGGTTATAAATAAAAAAAGCCCCACATCTGGTGGAGCTTATAATATTGTTTGTTACAGTTTTAATCAGCTTATAAGAGGTCATCCCCCACCAAAATAACCATGGCTTGCGTACAACAGCAACAACAACAAGTCTTATAGGTGAATGCCTGGTTCATTTGTGTGAATGATAGTAACACAAATCTAGGGGAATAGTTCTGAATTTCCTACCCCTTTGGTAGAATTTGCCAAAAAGGAGGAGGCCTGACGGGAGCTTGGGGTACCCGCGAGACCTGCCCGGGGTCCGCTGTGGGAGCCGGTCGGGCTGTGGGAACAGCGTGGCCGGATCTCTCCGCCGACGGGTTCTACCCTGTGTGGGGAGGCGGGTGGAATTTTAGCAGAGAATCACATAAATAGTTGATTGTTATTTATATTGTGCTCAATATTATTATCATGCAGGAACCTGAACTTAACCTTAAGAAAATAGCCGCCGACAAGGCCCTGGAATATATCCGGGATGGGATGATCCTGGGTCTGGGCACCGGCTCTACGGCCTACTGGGCTATAGTGGGGATAGGCGAAATGTTAAAAAAAGGCCTGAAGGTGCGGGCGGTCGCCACCTCCGTTCAATCCGAGACACTGGCCAGAGAAGCGGGCATTCCCATCGTGCCTTTTTCGGAGATCGATCATATCGATCTTACCATCGACGGGGCGGACGAGGTGGATGAGGACCTTAACCTGATAAAAGGAGGCGGTGGCGCCCTGCTCCGTGAAAAGATCGTTGCCGCCGCCACGAAATTCTATATCATCATTGTGGATGAGGGCAAGCGGGTCAGCCATCTTGGAAAATTTCCCCTGCCGGTGGAGATCGCCCCTTTCGGCTGGGAGCTGACCCGGCATCATCTCGAAAAACTGGGTTGTTCCTTGCATCTGCGGACGACGGACAAATCAGCGGGAAAGACAGTCGACGACAAAACGTTTCACACCGACAACGGTCATTATATCCTGGATTGCTTTTTTGGCAGCATTGCCGATCCACGGCTGCTGAATGAGCAGGTGAATGCGATCCCGGGCGTGATGGATAACGGTCTTTTTATTCACATGGCCGATGTGGTGATCACGGGCTATGGCGACGGGAGTACGAAGATCAGCAAGAAGGGCCAGGCGTGACACTGCAGTATTTTTGCAGGCGCAATGATCGGGAAAGATGGGAAGAAAAATTGAAGAGAAAAATGTAATTTTGAGTAAATTATTTTTATGGCAAAACCAAGAGCTATGCCCAGGCCAAATACTCCACAGACAAGTATCAGGGGGTATAAATAGTCTTGACGATTATTAATATCGCAATGATTATAAAAAACAAAGATATTTTTAAAGTTCTTCTATATCGGGAAAATCTCTTTTTATTTGATTCTTCAAGCCTTTCGATCTTGTCCTGAATCCTCTCCACTTCATTCAGCAGTATATTTTTTAATCCTTCCTGTTCCGTCCATCCTTCAAATACTTCTTTGAAGAAAATCTCTTTAGGTGGACTGCCTTTAAAAAACACATTTTTAGGGTAAATCAACTTTAGCAGAAGGCTGAAAACATATATTGATAATGACGCTATTAAAATAGCCAGGACGATAGTTAAACCTCTTTCATGTGTGATCCTTGATTTTTCGGAAAACACATAGCCCAGGATCCCCGACAATGCGGCTATATGACAAAGCAGAACGGTCATCCCACTTTTGGTAATGGCATGCGATTCCTCGATGACCTCGGTCAGCCTTTCCTTTGCCTGTTCAATGACAAACTTATAGGCGTCGACGCCTATCTTCTCCCAATCAACCACATCAGACTCCCACACTAACCGGTCCATAAGAAGGTTTAAGAAGAATAAAATTATTAAAAATATAGACTGGGTTTGGAGAAAACTGAGGTTCCGGGACTCTATCTTAGCGGTATTATCCGCCGGATCGCGGGGGGTACGGGGATTGCATGAAGAATAATTAACGAAATTAATCGTGCCGGCATGAATAAGATCATCGGGCCTTTGCTTTTTTTATCGGTAAGCGCACTGGCGCAGGAGACTGCCACCCCTTCTAAAGGGAAAGGCGGAGTAGCTCCTGAACAGGGACAGGCGGCTATCGGAAAGAATTATGTGGCCATCCTACCCGGGGACAGTGAAGAGGATATCATCCGGAAAGCGGCCAGGGTGGCGCCTTCTCCAAGACAGTTGCGCTGGCAGGAACTGGAGCTGACCGCTTTTTTCCATTTTGGGATCAACAGCTTCACCGACCGGGAGTGGGGGACGGGGAAAGACGATATCCATCTTTTCAATCCGGCGAACCTCGACGCAAAGCAATGGGTAAGCGTGGCGGCGGCGGCGGGGATCCGGCAGGTGATCCTTACGTGCAAGCACCATGATGGCTTCTGCCTGTGGCCGACGAAGTACACGGAGCATTCCGTTCAGTACACGCCCTGGAAGAATGGGAAAGGAGATGTGGTGAAGGAGGTATCGGAGGCCTGCCATGCATCGAAGATGGGATTCGGCGTTTATCTTTCACCCTGGGACAGGAACTGCCCATTCTATGGTGATTCGGAAAAATACAACCGTTATTTCGAAGATCAGCTGACGGAGCTGCTCACCCACTATGGGAAAGTGGACGAGGTATGGTTCGACGGCGCTAATGGCGAGGGCCCGGATGGAAAGAAGCCGGTATATGATTTTGCCGCCTGGTATAAGCTGATCAGGCGATTGCAGCCCGGCGCCATCATCGCGATCATGGGACCCGATGTGCGATGGGTGGGCACGGAGAGCGGACAGGGCCGTCTTACGGAGTGGAGCGTGCTGCCGGTAGATCAGCAGATGCAGGACAGGATCGCGTCGGGCTCGCAGCGCGATATGAGCTTTGTTCCCCAAGGCGACCTGACGGACAATGATCTTGGCAGCCGTGCAAAGCTGGCGGGGGCAAAGGGCCTTATCTGGTATCCCGCGGAAACGGATGTGTCGATACGCCCGGGATGGTTCTATCACCCCGCCGAGGACGACAAGGTGAAGAGTCCGGATGCCCTGATGGATATTTATTTCAGCTCCGTGGGTCGTAACAGCGTTCTGCTGCTGAACATTCCGCCCGATAAGAATGGGCTGATCCATGAAAATGATATCAGCAGCCTGAAAGGCTGGAAGAAGAAAATAGACGCGACCTTTGCCGTGAATCTGGCTAAAGGCGCCAATTTTCCGGATACGGCGACGACGATCGACCTGTCCTGGAAGGAAGCGAGGACCTTCGATGTGCTGTTGTTGCAGGAGAAGATCAGGCTGGGGCAGCGGATCGAAGGTTTTGACCTGGAGTATAAGGATGCAGAGGGCTGGAAAAAAATAACGGAAGGGACAACGGTGGGGTACAAACGGTTGCTGCGTTTTCCCGCCGTTACGGCGGGCAGGGTGCGGCTCAGGATCTTGTCATCGAGGCTGAAACCCGCGCTTGCGAAATTCGGCTTGTATAAAATAGTGGAGTAATGGATTCACTCACACATATCGTACTGGGAGCCATCATCGGGGAAGCGATGGCCGGACGGAAGCTTGGAAAAAAGGCGATGTTGCTGGGCGCCGTAGCCCAAAGCCTTCCGGATATTGATTTTGTCGCTTCTTCCTGGCTGGATACTTCCCGTGATGTGCTGGCGCACCGCGGCATTACCCATTCTTTTCTGTTTGTGCTGTTGGCGGGGATTGCGCTGGCCCTTCTGGCGGAGCGTCTGGGACGGAGAAGGACGCGGAAAGGGGCCGGGGCGGGCGCCGAATTGGGGAGTGGTGAGCATGCGGCAGATGTGGGACGAGGTGTTGGTTCGGGCGGCCTTTCCTTGCGGGGCTGGCTGTTCTTTTTCTGCTTACAGCTCTTCGTGCATATTTTTCTGGATGCCTTCAACGCATACGGCACCGGCTGGTTCGAGCCCTTCAGTCATTACCGGGTCTCGTTCAATGTGCTGTTCGTAGCCGATCCCTTCTATTCCGTTTGGCTGGGCATTTCCTTCCTTGCCTTGCTGATCCTGAAAAGGGATAGCCGGGCGCGGAAATTCTGGATGAGGTTTGGCCTGCTTGTCAGCAGCTTCTACCTCTATTATTGTGTGATGAATAAATACAAGGTCGATAAACTGGTGAAAAAAGAGCTTGCCAGGCAACAGATCGCGTACACCCGTTATCTTACTTCCCCCACACCCTTCAATAACTGGCTCTGGTATATCGTAGCAGAAGATAAGAACGGATATGATGTCGGCTATTATTCTTTGTTTGACCGGCACGGCTCGATCGCCTTTCATTTTTTTCCGAGGAACGATTCGCTGCTGACGCCGGTCCGCGGCCGGGAAGATGTGCAGAACCTGCTGCGGTTCGCCGAAGGCTATTATACTGTCGAGCGCTGGAAGGATGTGCTGGTGTTCAGCGATCTCCGCTTCGGCCAGATGAAAGGATGGGAATATCCCGATGCGCATTTTGTATTCCATTATTTTCTGGAGCGGCCGGGCGACAATATGGTGATCCTGCAGAGAGGACGTTTTGCGGGCTGGGATAAGCATGCTGTGGAGGCCTTCATCCGGCGGATCGGCGGAAACTGAGGCGGATCCTGCTGTAGCCAGCGCCAGGGTTGGCGGAATGCGGACGAGACCGGTCTCCAGACACCGGATTATTTCTCCTGCTTGAAATAAAAGGTAAAAAGAAAGAACAGCAGGCGGATGGTCTGATAGGCGATCCTTTGCCGCACCCGTCTGAATAGTGTACTGTGGCTGAAAAAAGATTCTGGGGTGACGCGGATACAATGGTTGGTTATGATCGCGTCGAGCTCGGCCTCGACCAGGGTAGCAAAGGGATGATCCCGGACATCCATATTCAATTCTACGCTGGCATAAGCGCTGATCCGGTTGACATTGTAAGAACCCACGGTCGCCCAGGCCCCATCATGCACGGCCAGTTTGCCATGCAGCACGGTATCCTGATATTCATACACTTCTATCTTGTTGCGGAAGAGCCAGCGGTACATGTATTGCTCTGCCAGCCTGGCGATCTTTACGTCCGAGACACCACCCAGTATTATTTTAACGGCCACGCCTTTGCCTGCGGCCAGTGCCATCTGCTTGCGGAATATTTTGCCGGGTAGGAAATAGCTGGACATGATGGTGATGCGCGTGGAAGCCGTCCTGAACATTTCCAGATAGCTGCGGGAGATCTGATTTTTTACCTGCACCCAATCGTTGCGCCTTACCCTGACCATGCATTCTTCGGAAGGGGTTATACCCGGGAGCCATTCGGTGCGGTCCACGCTGATCCCCTTTTTCCAGTATGCCTTTCTCCACATATCGTTACAGACGATGTGCAGCTTCAGCGCCGCCTCGCCTTCGACATGGAGGGCCCAGTCCAGCCAGGCCTTGTTCCCACCGATATCGTTGTAGCGGTCGCTGATGTTGACGCCGCCTGCAAGACCGTATGAGCCATCCGTCACGAGGACTTTGTGGTGCATACGCCGGCCCAGATAGAAATGGCGGCTTTTGAACAAGGGCCAGAACCATCTGAAAAAGATGCCTGCATCTTTCAGCCGCTGTACAAATTGTTTGGGGAGGTCCTGGGAAGCATATCCATCCAGCAACACAAAGACCTTTACTTTCCTGCCGGCAGCCCTTATCAGGGCATCGGCTACGATGCGCCCGGTAGCATCATCTTCATAAATATAGGTCTGAAGATGAACCGTGGATTGCGCGCTGTCGATCATCTGCTCCAGCACGGAAAAATAATCGTGGCCACCATGGACCAACCTTACCTTATTATGATGCGTGTAACCGGCTAGCGCTTTTGGGATTCTTTTTCTGGACATGCATGACTGAGATCGGGAAGTGCTAAAGGTCGGAAACAGATTTGTTTTAATATTAATTAATTGTTAACTTAATATGAACTTCTTCCATATGAAACGATTGATCCTCCTCTCTGCGGCCCTGCTTTTTATCGGTATGAACGGCCATACTCAGCAGCAATATGCGGCATACGCGGCTTATCATGACCGGGGCGGCCATACGATCAACGGTAATGTACCCCTCAACGAGATCAGCATTCGTGCTTACCGGCATTTCCAGAAGATGTTTGCGGGTGTGTCCGGGGAGTACTGGCAAAAAACAGAAGATGGGTATATCGTCTCCTTTGTCCAGCATTCGTTCCGTAACCGGGCGCATTTCGATCTGCGCGGAAGCTTCCTTTATTCGGAGAAATTCTATGGGGAAAAAGAGCTGACGGGCTATACCGGTCCGGATGTGAAAAGGAAGTACCCGGATTACCGGATCGGCGTGGTCACCGAGATCACGAACGGGGTAAAAACCTTTTACCTGCTGAAAATAGAAAACCATTCTTCCATAAAGACCATTTCGGTCGTCGACGGAAAAATGGAAGTCATCGAAGATCTTGTTAACGGCGGTTAGTCTGGCGTCTCAGGTTGGTTCGGCGGCGGCGACTCATTCGACACCGGCGGTTAGTTCGACACCGTTCTCCCTTTAAGAGTACGTGTTTTTCTTTCAATCTTATCAATCTCGCTCTTGCGGACGACCAGGGTAGCGGAGGCCACATCGGCACAGGTCCCGCAACGTGCGCGGAATTTGTTGGCGTCAAAGGTCACCGCAGCCGTTCCGTTCTTCCATTCCGTACCATACAACACGTATTCATTAAACGTATACCCGCTGCCCGGTCCAAAAGCCAGGTTGTTATTCCCTTTTTCAAAGCTGATCAGCAGCCTTTCGCCTTCGGCGCCTTCACAAACGCCGGGCGTAAATCCGGGCACGATGACCTCGTTGATAAATTTCCCATTTTCCAGCTTTACCACTCCGGAGCTGACCTGAACCTTCTGGTCCCCAAGGTTCCTGGAAAGGATCAGCTTCTGATCGACATAGAACTGTACTTGTTTCAGGTCGATATTGTCTTTTTCCAGCCTCTGCTTCAGGCTCTTGTTAAAAGGAACGAAATTGGACGCGTTCCTCGAGCCGCTGCAACTGAATAATAAGACCATCGTACTCAGGGAAAGGATTGACACAAGAATTCTTCTCATAAAAATGTTTTATTCCACAGTATGACTTTTATAAACCGCGATAGTTTTTTTGGGTGGCCTGAATTTTTGTTATAGAAATGTTAAATAGACGCAGGGGCGGTCGCAGGGTTCAGGTTGCGCCTGCAATGGCCGATGTCAGCGAATGGTGAATCACTACTGCCCTTATCTCTCCATAGGAACAGAAATCCCCCAGCCTGGCTTTAAGGGGGTTTACGGATACACTGCCCAGTTCGCGGATGGCGGAAAGGATGGCCGTTACCTTTGTTTCGGATACCAATTCACCGATCTCTATTTCGCCCGTTGGGATAAAGGAGGCAAGATGGGTCTCGATCGTGCTCAGGGCCATGCCACGCCGGGCGGCGATCTCTGTGAGGGGGATGCCCTCTTTAAAAAGCCCGAGGCTGATCCGGTGGGTCTCCCCTTTCGGAGCCCTGCCTTTTGGCAATGCGGCAGTTCCTGCCGATGCCGGAGTGCCACCGGTCGTGGATGTTCCTTCCTGCCCGTGCGCGTCCGACCTTTTCTGTTGCTCCAGGATGGAAAGCAGGCTTCCGGCATCCATGCCTTTTTTCAGACCGGGTACGATCTGTACGGCCTGCTCCAGCTGCTGTCGCTTCCGGGTGAAAAGCATTTTTAGTTCAGCGAGGGCCTGCAGATATTTTTTTGCTTTCTGCCTGATCTTCATGTCCGCGATATGCTGTTGCACCGGCCCGGTCAGCTCGTCTTCGAGGGTTTTTATAAAATAGGCCGATGCCGCCTGGATCCTTTCCTGCAGTTGACCGAACCCTTCTTCCTCCAGCGGACCGGTCAGGAGCTGGTCGAGCTGTCTTGAAAATTTGATCGCCGTCTCCTGCTGTGCGAGCGCCTTATCCAGCCATTGCCGGATCAGCAGGCCGGTATTCTTCTTATCGGGTCCCTGCTTGTGCTGCCATTCCTCAAAATTGGCCTGCAAATGCCCGACGAGGCGTGACCAGGAGAAGGACCTCAGCAGCAACTGGTGGATAAAAGAAATCTGTTCCGACTGCAAGGCTATCTGCAATGCCTTGTTTCCGAGCCGGCTTTCCGTGAACCCGATCACCCGCTGGTCGGTGCTGATCGCATTTGGATGGATGGGGGAGTGAAGGATCAGCCCTTCTATCGTGGTCAGTCTGCTCAGGGCCACGTAAACCTGTCCTGCCGCAAAGGAGGCGCCGGCGTCGATGATGGCTTTTTCAAAAGTCAGCCCCTGGCTTTTATGGATGGTGATGGCCCAGGCCAGGCGGATGGGGTATTGCGAGAAGGTGCCCAGCTCCTCTTCTTCCAGCCTGTCTTTTTCCCGGTTGTAGTTATAGCGTATGTTCTTCCAGGTCTCTTTTTCGAGGAGCAGCTCATCGGGCTCCCCGGGGAAGAGGACCGCGATCTTATCACCGGAGATCTTGCCGATGGCGCCGATCTTCCCATTGAAGAAACGCCGGGTCTCCCCCTTGTCATTTTTGATGAGCATGATCTGGGCGCCTTCCTTGAGATGCAATGTTTTTTCGGCAGGGAAGGCCTTGTCCTGGAACTCACCGGTGACCGAGGCCTCGAAGGCATGCGCTCTGCCGGGCAGCTTGTTCAGTTCGTGCTGATTGATGTTGTCAGCCCTGGCGTTATGGGAGGTCAGGGTGATATAATTCTCTCTTTCGGATGGATGCAGATCGGGACGATAATAAGTATGCAGCTTGTCCAGGTCTGCGGATGTCGCCTGGTTGTTGCGGATATTATTCAGGATCTGTATGAACCCGGCCTCGTTCTGCCGGTAGATCTTTTCCAGCTCCAGATAGATAGGCGGCGCCTGATGAAGGGCGAGCGCGTCAAAAAAGAAAGGGCTTTTATAATGCTGTTCCAGCACGCTCCATTCCTCCCGGGAAACGACGGGCGGCAGCTGGAAGAGGTCGCCGATATAGAGCACCTGTACGCCGCCGAAAGGGATCAGGGGTTGCTGCCGGAAATGCCGGAGGATCGTGTCGACGGCGTCGAGCATATCGGCGCGGACCATGCTCACTTCATCGATCACCAGGAGTTCCAACTCCTGCAGGATCTCCCGTTTGTCTGCGCTGAACCGGATATTCTTAAACAAGCTGTGCGGGTCGGAGAAGCCCGAATTGTCATCGCTCCATCCATACCCGGGATCGGCCCAGCGGCGTTCCGCCACGGGGAGAAAAGGGCCAAAGGGCAGCTGGAAAAAGGAGTGCATGGTGACCCCGCCTGCGTTGATGGCGGCTACGCCGGTGGGCGCCACGACAGCCATTTTCTTGAAGCAGTTCTCCCGGATATACCGGAGAAAAGTCGTTTTGCCGGTGCCGGCCTTCCCGGTCAGAAAGATATGCCGGCCGGTCTGGTTGACAAACTGCGCTGCCAGTTGAAAAATAGGATTGCTGGTATCGGTGTACTCGGTAAGCATAAGGGAGCTGCAATTTAATAAAAAGCGGGACCGGTCCTTTAAATATCTGCGGTCGCGTGATATTTCTGCGGTCGGCGTGACGGCCCGATCCAATCGAATTATATTCCTTTATGATGTGAATAAATGGATTTAATTCTTTTTTTCATGATATTATCCGAAATATGTACATTTATCTCCGAAAAACACTATTGACTAAAACCAACCTAAGCATGCCGACTTTAACCATGACCGATGCCCGGGCCACGGGCTCCGCGTCTGCCCATTCCGCGTCAGCGGCGATCAGGCCCAGACGCGTCGAATCCATCGATCTTCTGAGGGGCACCGTTATGATCATTATGTGCCTCGATCACGTCCGTGATTATTTTCACGGCAGCGCCTATCTGTACGATCCCACAGACCTGAGCCGCACCAGCGCCCCCATTTTTTTTACCAGATGGATCACGCATTATTGCGCCCCTATTTTTGTTTTCCTCGCGGGTATATCCGCTCAGCTGTATGGTGCTAAGCGCAGCAGACCCGAACTGTCCTTTTTCCTGCTGACCCGGGGAATATGGCTGGTGCTGGCGGAATGCCTGATCGTCACGCTGGGCTGGACCTTCAATCCCTTATACAGCATTATCATCATACAGGTGATCTGGGCCATCGGTATCAGCATGATCGTGATGTCGGCGATGATCTGGCTGGACAAGCGCCTGATCCTTATAACGGGCATCCTGCTCATCTTCGCCCACAATCTGCTGGATAGCGTGCATGTGCCCGGCAACGGCGCGCCATCCCTTCTCTGGGCGCTGGTGCATGACCGTTCGGCTTTTGTCTATGGTCATTTTACCATCCTTATCGGCTATCCTATATTGCCCTGGCTTGGGATCATGGCCACGGGGTATTGTTTCGGCAGATGGTACACGCCGGGGTATGATCCGGAAAAAAGAAAGAAGGCGCTGCTGTCCCTTGGACTGGGCGCGATCGCCCTGTTCATCCTTTTGCGGGCCGGGAATTTCTACGGCGAATCCGCTCATTGGTCCACCCAAAAAAATGCCCTCTTCAGCCTGCTGTCCTTTCTGAGAACCAGTAAATATCCGCCTTCCTTGTTGTATATCCTGATGACGCTGGGACCTGCGCTGGTGTTCCTCGCTCTTGCGGAGAAGCCGCTGAATGCCCTGACCTCGAAGATCGCGGTCTTTGGAAGGGTGCCGATGTTCTTTTATCTGGCGCATATCTTCCTCGTACATGCGCTGGCGGTCGGTGCGGCGGTGCTGTCTGGTCATAAATGGACGGATATGGTGCTCACGACCTGGGTCTCCGATCAGCCGGAATTAAAGGGCTATGGGTACAGTTTGCTGACCGTCTACATCGTCTGGATCGTCGTGATCATCATCCTGTACCCATTCTGCAAACGGTTCGACAAATACAAGCGCGCCCATCAGGCTGAGCAGAAATGGCTGAGCTATTTTTAGACGGTCGCGGTCTGTATTAAATAGACGGTCGCGGTCTGTATTAAAACCGGACGGTTTGTGTATCGGAGTTGTACGATCTCCACGAGGCGATTTTGCCTAACCGGCTGAGGATCAAACGGGATAAATATTGGTTTCATTTTTGGAGAGTTGAGTGTGTCCGGGCTGTTCCGGCAGGACATCGATAAAACACTCCCATGTTCAGAAACTACTTCAAGACCGCCTGGCGTAATATTATCCGGAGCAAGGGATACAGCGCCCTGAATGTATTTGGCCTCGCCACCGGTATGGCCGTCGCCCTGCTGATCGGCCTCTGGGTGTATAACGAATATTCCTATGACCGGTTCCTTCCCGGGTATCGGCAGGCCTACCAGGTGCGGCGGAACTTCAACAGCAATGGCGACACGCTCAATTTTCCCACGACCTCCCTGAAATTGGCGGATATTCTCCGGCGTGATATCCCCGAGATCGGATATGTCGCCGAGGCCGACTGGAGCTCGTCGCATGGGTTGATGGTGGCGGGTAAAAAATTCTATATGGCCGGGACGCAGGTGGGCGGTGATTTCCTGAAAATTTTTCCCTATCCTCTGCTGAAGGGGAAAACGGGCAGCGTAATGAGCGATCCTTTTTCCATCGTGCTGACGGAGTCAACGGCCAGGACGCTGTTTGGAAAGGAGGACCCCATGGGGAAGAAGGTCCGTCTCGATAACCGGAACGACCTTAAGGTAACGGGCATATTAAAGGATCTGCCGGCCAATTCGACCTTTCAGTTCAGATACCTGATCCCCTTTGCTTTTTTCGAACAGACCAATGCCGACGTACGATCCGACAGGACCGGCGGGTTTGGTAACAACAATTATCAACTGTTTGTCGGGTTGAAACCAGGCATTCCCTACGCCCAGGTGGCGCCTAAGATAAGGGATATCGAACGGACCGAGAAGGACAATGTCAATGCGATGAACTCCATGGTCGTGATGCAGCCGCTTGCCGACTGGCGTCTTTATTCCGAATATACCAATGGCAAGGCACTTGGGGGTTTCATCGACTATGTCCGGATGTTCAGCATCATCGGTGGGCTGGTCCTGCTGATCGCCTGTATAAATTTTATCAATCTTACGACGGCGCGTTCGGAAAAAAGGGCGCGGGAAGTGGGCGTAAGGAAGGCGATCGGTTCGCAGCGCAGCGACCTCATCCTCCAGTTCCTGCTGGAGTCCATATTGCTTAGCTTTATTGCTTTCTTATTTTCCCTTTTGATAGCAAGCCTGGCGTTGCCCGCCTTTAATGCCCTGACCGGCGGCTCGCTGAGCATACCGTTTGCCAGCGGCATCTTTTGGTCGGTCATGCTCGGCTGCGTATTGATCACGGCGCTGGTGGCCGGCAGCAGACCCGCATTTTACCTGTCGGCCTTTAATCCGGTGGAGGTGCTGAAAGGCTCCATGCATCTGGGTAAGGCAAAAGCATTGCCCAGAAAAATACTGGTCGTGATCCAGTTCAGTTGTTCGGTGGCGCTGATCATCAGCACGATCATCGTTTATCAGCAGATCCAGTATGCACGCGAGCGACCTTCCGGGTTCGATGCCAACCGGCTGATGATGACCGATATGAACTACAGCACGCTGAACCACAACTATACCGCCCTTAAGAATGAAATGCTCCAGAAAGGGCTGGTAGCCAGCGTCACCCGGGCCAGCAGTCCGGCCACCGATATCGGGTGGCATTCCAACATCGACAACTGGCCCGGCAAGCAAGCGGGCGAAACGATAGAAATGGGCACGATCGTCGTTGCGGAGGATTATTTCAAAACGCTGGGGATCGGTATGCGGGAGGGAAGGGATTTTTCGGGAAGGGCGGATACGACCTGCGTGATCTTTAACGAGATGGCCATACAGCGGATGCGGATCAAAGATCCGCTGAACAAAACCATCGGCTGGCAGGGTCAGCATCTCCGGATCATCGGAGTGGCAAAGGATGCGCTGATGGTGTCGCCATTCGCACCCGCGGATCCCACCATGTTCCTTTGTCTGCCAGATGGGTATTCCTCGCTGATATACCGGCTTGCTCCCCATATAAAAACCCAGGATGCGATTGCACAGCTTACCGTCCTGTTCGATAAATACAATCCCGTCTTTCCGTATGCCTACCAGTTCGTAGACCAGAGCTATGCGGCCAAATTCTCCCTTGAGCTGTTTATCGGTAAACTGGCCGGTATCTTTGCGACCCTTGCGGTATTCATCTCCTGTCTGGGTCTGTTCGGGCTGGCCGCTTATGTAGCGGAGCAGCGGACAAAGGAGATCGGTATCCGTAAAGTGCTGGGCGCCTCCATACCAGGGATCTGGCTGTTGCTCTCAAAGGATTTTATGTTGCTGGTCCTCATCAGTTGCGGGATCGCCTCGCCTCTCGCGCTGTATTTTCTCCAGAACTGGCTCGGTAAATACAGCTACCGTATTTCCATCGGACCCTGGGTGTTCGTGTGGGCGGCCATGGCTGCGGTCATCATCACCCTGGTGACGATCAGCTTTCAGGCGATCAGGGCGGCGCTTGCCAATCCGGTGAGGAGTTTAAGATCGGAGTGAGCTGCCCACATCGCTGGCCCTTCTAAGATCAGCCGCATTCGCGTCTTCTGATCGGAGTGAGCTGTCCACATCGCTGGCCCTTCTAAGATCAGCCGCTTTCGCGTCTTCTGATCGGAATGAGCCGCCGCGTCCTCTTGTCCCGAATAAATTCCTATATTTATCCAAAGCAATAAAACCTGCTTGCCTGATCATGGTCAAATTCTTACAACCGTCTGCGCCGGCCAGTAAGGCTTGCATGCCTTCCGCAAAAAGGGCTGGCCGCATTCTCCCGGACAGGACTATTTTTCTCGTCTTAGCTTTTTTGGGATCCTCTTTTTACGCGCTGGCCGATGTCCGGCTCCCTGCCGTTATTTCCAGCAATATGGTCCTGCAGCAAAAATCACAGGCAAAATTATGGGGTTGGTGCGAACCGGGAGAGTGGTTCACGGTGACGACTTCCTGGAACAACCATACGGATTCCATCAAAGGCACACGCGATGCGTCCTGGCAGGTCAGCGTGGCTACTCCCGCGGCAGGCGGCCCCTATACCATTACCATAGCAGGAAGGAACAGCATCGTACTGGAGAATATCATGATCGGGGAAGTATGGGTCTGTTCCGGTCAATCGAATATGGAGATGTGCGAGACCTGGGGGTTGCCGGATGTAAAGGCCGAACTGGCCACCTGCGCGACCAACAACATTCATTTTTTCCGTATCCCCAGGACGACGTCGGCGTATCCCCAGGACGATGTCAGGGCGGAGTGGACAAAATGCGACTCGACAACCTTAAAAAATTTCAGCGCGGTGGGCTATTTTTTTGCAAAGAAGCTGAGCAAGGATATGAACGTGCCCGTAGGGATCATCGAGGCGGCATGGGGTGGCACCCCCGCGGAGGTATGGACGCCTGCCGAACTGGTGAACAACGACGCGGAGCTGAAAGCATCCGTGGCGAAACAAAAGCCGTATGACGGTTGGCCCTATACGCCGGGCAACTGCTTCAACGGCATGATCGCGCCGATCACCTCTTTCAATATTGCAGGCGCGATCTGGTACCAGGGTGAAGGGAATACCGCCGCTCCGCAAACCTATAGCCGGTTGTTCACGACCATGATCGGTTCCTGGCGCAAGGCATGGAACAAGAGCCTGCCTTTTTATTATGTACAGATTGCTCCCTTTACCTATGGGAAGGGGAATGCTGGAACCCTTATCCGCGAGCAGCAGGCGAAGAGCCTGAGCCTCGATAATACGGGTATGGTCGTGATCAGCGATCTTGTGGAGGATACGACGAATATCCATCCAAAGAACAAACATGAGGTCGGGGCGCGGCTGGCCGACTGGGCGCTGGTGGAAGTGTATCATGCGCCCGGCATCAGCTGTAAGAGTCCTGCCTATCAGAGCATAGAAATAAAGAACGACAAAGTATGGGTCCATTTTGCGGATGCCACTACGGGCCTTGTGGTCAAAGGCCCTCATATAAAAGAGATCGTAATTGCCGGGGCCGATAAAGTGTTCTATCCCGCCGAGGCCACGGTAGAAGGCAATGAGCTGATCGTGTCTTCCAGACAGGTAAAGAAACCCGTGGCCGTCCGTTATCAGTTCAGCAACGCGGGGATCGGGAACGTGTTCAGCAAGGAAGGCCTGCCGCTGGCCCCTTTCCGGTCAGACGACTGGTCGGTGGGTGCGGAATAGTCCCCGGTGAGCGGACTATCTTGCCATTGACCCTGTTGCAATTTTTGCGAGGGCCAGGCTAAAAAATATTTTTTTTTAGCTGGCCGGGGCTGAACTTTAATATCTAAATTCAGCCCGGACATTTTTTTAAAAAAATAATTTTATGGAAAGAAGGCGTGAATTTATCAGAAAGGTCGCCATGGGCTCGGCGGGCCTGGTGATCGGCAAAACAGCCCTGGCCATCGGCCGCACAGCCACGGCTTTCAGCGCAAAGAGCTACCGGAATATCATCGGCGCGAACGAAAGGATCCACATGTGCATCATTGGCCTCAACGGGCGCGGCGCCAGCATGGCCGGGACCTTTGCCGGCGCGAAGGATGCGGAAGTTGCCTGCGTCTGCGACGTCGATTCGAATGTATTCTCAAAAGCCCTGAAATCGGTGGCGGATGCTAAGCAGGTGAACGTTCCGCGCACGGAAGGAGATTGCCGCAAGGTAATGCAGGATAAATCCATCGATGCGATCTATATCGCCACACCGGACCATTGGCATGCTCCGCTTGCCATCATGGGATGCCAGGCGGGCAAGCATGTGTATGTGGAGAAGCCGCTGAGCCATAATCCGAGGGAAGGGGAGCTGGCGATCGCTGCGGCGAGAAAATACAACCGCGTCGTTCAGATGGGCGCGCAGCGCCGTTCGGTACCGGTGCTTATAGACTGCATCAGCCAATTGCATAAGGGGCTTATCGGCCGGGTATATTTTGCCAAGGCCTGGTACACGAATATGCGCAAATCGAATTTCCTGAAACCAGGAACGGCGCCTTCCAATCTTAATTACGATCTGTGGCAGGGCCCGGCGCCGAGGATGCCGTACCAGGATGGGCTGATCCATTACAACTGGCATTGGTTCTGGCATTGGGGTACGGGCGAGGCCCTGAATAACGGCACGCATGAAGTGGATGTCGCACGCTGGGGGCTCAACGTGGATTTCCCGACCCGCGTCAGTTCGGTGGGTGGCCGGTACCAGTTCAATGATGCCTGGGAGACGCCGGATACGCAGATCGTCACGATGGATTATCCGGGCCGGGTGTCGCTGATGTGGGAGAACCGCAGCTCGAACGGAAGAAAGATCGAAGGCGCGGACCGCGGCGTGATCTTCTATGGCGATAACGGGAGCCTCGATACGGACGGTGAAGGCTATAAGGTCTACGACCTCAGCGGCAAGCTGGTGAACGAAGTAAAGCCCGCTGCGAAAGAGGACAACGTACAGGGACGCAATACGGCAAGCCCGAGCCTTGGAATGGACAGCCTGCATGTGAATGATTTCCTCGACGCGGTGCGGAACAACCGTCGCCCGAACTGCGATGTAGAGATCGGCTACAAGAGCGTTGTGGCCATGCAGCTGGGGAATATCGCCTGGCGCATGGGACGCGATCTGAAGATCGATCCTTCCAACGCCCATATCATCGGAGACCCGGAAGCTCAGAAATTGTGGAGCAGGACCTATGAGCCCGGCTGGGAACCAAAAGTATAGGCCAATGCCAGGCCCTTGCCTAACGGAGGATGCTCATCAAAAAAATCAATAATTCATAACCATGCTTGCATATTCCCAAAAACTCTTTTTTGCTGCGGTGACATCCATGTCAGCCGCAACCCTGAAAACGATAACCGCGGCCCTGCGAACGATGACTACAGCCGCCTTGCCTTTTTTATTGATCTTCCTGTTGTGCGCGGACCTGCATGCGCAGTCCGGCAAACCCTTGTTCCCGCAGAAGCCAGGCGTCGTCTCCTATACCTACCGGAAATATTTTGAGAAGGATGTTCCTTCCACGCTGGACATCGTCAAGGCGAATGGCATCACGGATATCGAGTTCTCCAATCTTTTCGGCAAAACGGCCGCCGACCTGCGCAAGATGATCGATGAGAAGGGGATCCACTGTTCGTCCTTCGGCGTTGGCTATGATGACCTCGTCAATAAGACAGCGGAAGTTGCGCAGAATGCAAAAACGCTGGGAGCAAGCTATGTCCGTGTCGCCGGTATTCCGCACAAAGGGGCTTTTACGCTGGAAGAGGCGCAGAAGGCGGTGGAAGATTTCAACAGGATGGGCAAGATCCTGAAGGAACAATACGGACTGGGGTTTATCTATCACAATCATGGGTTCGAATTTCAACCGTACAAGGACGGCACGCTCTATGATTATATCGTTACCGGCACGGACCCCAGATATGTCAGCTTCGAGATCGATATCCTCTGGGCCTTCTTCCCGGGACAGGATCCCGCGGCCCTGATCAACAAATACGGCAGCCGGTATAAGACCATGCACCTGAAGGATCTGCGCAAGGGCATCACCGGCAATCTCTCCGGAGGCACTTCGGGTGAGAACGATGTCGCGCTGGGAACGGGCCAGATCGACCTGCCCGCCGTCCTGAAAGCGGCGAAGGCTGCAGGCCTGGAGCATTATTATATCGAGGACGAGAGCAGCAATGTAATGGAGCAGGTGCCCCAGAGCATCGCCTATCTGAAGGCGCTCCGGGAAAATTAACCGAACACCGGAGAGAGGCAGGATCATTTTTTTAATTACTTTTAATTAAAACTAACCTGCTATTCCCTCATGCCTGAAGATTCACCAGATGAAGAAGTCTTGCTCCAGATGGTAGCAAAAGGCAGCAAGAAGGCTTTTGAGACCCTCTACAACCGGTATTATATTTCCATTTTTTATTTTACAAAACGATTCGTTGCCGACCAGAAGGCGGCAGAGGATATTACCACCGAAACTTTTTTGAAGCTCTGGGAAAGGCTCTCTCATTTTGTGAGCCTCGAAGGCATCCGGGCATTTTTACATACCACCGCAAAGAATGCCTGCCTGAACCACCTGCGGAATGAGACGCGGCAATCCACTCACCAACGCGAACTGGCTTATCTGCTGAACCAGCCCGGCGCAGAGGATGCGGAGGAGCACCAGATCAGGGCAAGGGTCTACCAATATATTTATGCAGAGATCGAAAAACTTCCAGCCCAGATAAAACGGGTCTTCAAGATGGCCTATATCGAAGGGCTTTCCAATCAGGAGATCGCCGACCGGCTGAAAATAAACAATCAGTCGGTCAGAAACCATAAGGCCAGAGCCCTCCGGCATCTGAGGATGGCGCTTTGGGATAAGGACCTCTATGAGATCATGCTGGTCTTTCTGGCCTTCTCCCTGCGGCCCTGAACACAGGCTGCCGTAACGGCACTTTGCCTCCGCAGGGATCGCCCGCCCCCATTCCAAAATATTTTTTGCTGCAAGCTGAGTACAAATGGCGCCTGACGGTGTATTACACTATTGTCACTTATCATAATGCAGTAATATGGCTACAGGAGCGGAAAGAATATCCCAATTGATCATCAGGCATCTGAACAAAGGGCTGGACGAAGCGGAATATGCGGAATTGCAGGAATGGATGGACCAATCCCCGATGAACCGGCAGGCCGTTGAGGAATTTCTGGACGGGGATAAGTTAAAGGAGGGGATCATCGGACTCTACAGCACGAAGGAAAAAATATGGCAGAGGCTGGACGAACAGATAGCCGGGCCGGACAAGCGGGTTCCGGAGCGTAAGCCCGCGATCCAAGGGCGCGAGGTCCCCTTCGGCAGGCCTTTCTGGAAATATACCGC
>DATHHO010000012.1:0-9962 GCA_035317125.1 Puia sp. | reverse complement strand
ACCTTTCTCAGGATATCGTGCAGATAAGGGTCTGGGTCCGTATCCTTGTCGAGGTCTCTCCAATAGGTGGGCACGCCCAGCATGATCGAACAGCCACCGTACTGGGGATCGTTCTTCAGGAAATCGATGATCTTCTCCACGGCCTTCAGCCCATAAGCGCGACCGGGAAAGCCTACGCCCCAGAGCGTTACCAGGGGTTTCCCGTTATGATACAGATAGGTCTGCTTGTTACCCCTGCTGGTGATCCTGAGGCTATCCACCAGATTCTTCCAGTCATTGATCACCGTGATATAATCTTCTTCCTTCATGCCCGAGAAATCATAAATCACGCCAATGGCCCGGCGATATTTCTCAGCCGCAGCGAGGGCATTGGCCAGCACGGTATTATTATGGCGCAGACTTACCGGGCTCTTCACATTGCCCACAAAACGCTGGACGAATACCCCGTCCACGCCGTATTCCTTCATCCATTTAAAATGCAGGTCAGTGGTGGAGGCGTCGTATGAGCTGAAAAGAT
The DNA here is from genome assembly GCA_035317125.1 of Puia sp. Taxonomy (GTDB): domain Bacteria; phylum Bacteroidota; class Bacteroidia; order Chitinophagales; family Chitinophagaceae; genus Puia. The sequence goes on along the minus strand of DATHHO010000012.1, from coordinate 9,445 downwards.
AAGCGGGGCTGCCATCCGGCTTCAGAAATGGGGTCTTGTAGGTCTTTTTATATTCCGTTACTTCCGGCCAGAGATCCACCTTGGCATTACCCGGTCCGAATTTTCCATGGCTGGCGTAGTGGTTCCATCCTCTGCCCGCGCCATCGTCCGGGGCGTTGAACCAACCCTGGTATCCCGCCATGACCAATCCTTTGTACGAAGTAAATAAGGAAGTGGCGCTGTGTTTAGACTGGGCATCCACCCGGCCGAAATAAAGAAGCGCGATTGCAAACCAACATTTTTTCATCGTCAAAATATTATAGTTCAAGATCAATTTTTGCTATCCCGATCGCTCTGGGAGCGAAGACTTGTTGTTGGTGCCTTGTCGTCGACTCCCCAGCTCTTATTGGGCAAGGGGCCCATTTCCAGCTCGAGGGTGCCACCTGCCATAAGTTGCGCATGTGTGAACCAGGGCGTATTTAGCGGCTTTCCATCGAATGCGGCCCGCTGGACATACTTGTTCGTCTTTGAGCTGCCTTTGGCGATTACGGTGAACCTTTTGTCCCCGCCCAGGGCGATGGTTATTTTTTCAAACACCGGGCTGCCGATCGTATAGATTGGGATCCCTGGCGTGACGGGATAGAATCCCATGGAGGAGAACACGACAAATGCGGACATCCCGCCCCCATCCTCGTCGCCGGGGATACCAAAAACATTATCCTTGAACCAGGTGTCCAGGAGGAAGCGGACGCGTTTCTGCGTTTTCCACGGCGCTCCGGTAAAATTATACAGATAAGGAATATGAAAGCTGGGTTCGTTGCCCATCGAATATTGCCCGACCAGTCCGGTGGCATCGGGGAATTTAGACCAGAACTCAGACCGGCTGCGGCCCAGAGGTTCCCTGAACAGCTGGTCCAGCCTGCTCTCAAACGCCTCGCTACCCCCCATCAGGCCGATAAGGCCTTTCAGATCTTCCTGTACCTGCCACAGATAGGTCCAGCCGTTGTTCTCATCATAGAAATCTCTTCCTCCCTTTCCGCCATCATATTTGGGATCGATGCTGATCCAGTTGCCTTTGTTATCTTTTGGGATGAACATCTGCTGCTTATCGTTCCACAGGTTCTTGTAATTCGCTCCGCGTGAATGGAAGGTCTTATAATCTTCCAGCTTGCCCAGCTCTTTAGCCATTTCACCAACGGCCCAATCGTCATAGCTGGCCCCCAACGTCACCGCCACTGCCTGTCGTTTTTCAAAAGGGTTGACGAGCTCGATATTTTCTTTTTCACCCGGATAGAGTGCCGGGAAGTATCCTTTTTCCTGATAGAAATCATCCAGCGGACATTTGGGGCCGTTCCGCCAGGGCAACATGGTCGCCTGCATGGCGTTCTTCTTCATGCCTTCGAAAGCCAGGCTGGCATCGAAGCGTCTCAGTCCTTTCCGGTACGCATCGAGGAACACGATGGAAGAATGAAAGCCGTTCATACACGCATGGTCGCCAAAGAGAACGGGGAAAGTAGGCATCCAGCCACTCTGCTGGTACATCGTCACATAGGAATTGAGCATATCCTCTTCGAGAGCGGGGTCAAGGATCGTGCGCAGCGGGTGTAGGGCCAGATAGGTATCCCAGCTCCAGTCGTCTACATAAAAAGCTCTGGAGCTCCTGTGGATCTGCTTATCGAAGCCGCTGTAATACTGATCTCCCTCCGTAATATCCACCATGCGTTCATGGCATCTGTACAGGGCCGTGTAGAAAGCACGAAGCTGCTGGCTCGTCCCTCCCTCTACATTGATCTGGCCGACGACTTTCTCCCAGGTTTGCCGGCCCTGATCCTTTAGCTTGTCGAACCCTACCCCCTTCAATTCATTTTCAAAGTTCTGCCTTGCCTGGTCCGGGCTGATATAAGAGATGGCATATCTGAATTCGATGCTGTCCCCCGATCCTTCAGGGAAATCCACATATGCCCTGGTGAACTGGTCATCCGCCGATCTTCCTGGCTTCCGGTCTGCCGCCAGTCTTCCCGCCGACGACCCGGTGTCTTTTATAAGCACCGATCTCCCCGGAACACTGAAGATGCCGTACATATATACTTTTATATCGTCGTGATAGGTCTCGAATGCCGTGATTTCCCGATCAGAAATAAATTTCCATCCGCTGTTGCCCTTATTATACACATCGAACAACAGGGATCTGTGCGCTGCCTTTGAAGGAAATGCAAAACGATAAATACCCGTTTTTTTGCCCGGCACAAACTCGATCCTGATATCGTCATCGATAAGATAAGTAGAATAGTACCAGGGCCTGGTAATTTCGAGATCATGATCATAGGTCATCCGGCGTTTCCAACTGTCGGGACCCGGGGTTTTCACCGATGGTTTTATGGAAAAGGCCTGACCCAGCCGGTGGGAAACGATGATCAGCGGGAAACTGGAGATCTGATCGTCGATATAATCATTTCTTACCGGTGACATCCGCATCATCTGGTTGGGCAGTTGCATGGTTGGCCGGGTGGGCTGAAGTAACTGGGAAACATTCCCGATCGTGGGGTCGATATACGATGTATTACGCTGGATGTCTGGTGAGGCCGCCAGGATTTGTGGGCTCTGGGCAGTTTGTTGGCTCTGGACAGCTTGTTGGCTCTGGGCGCTTGCGGTCACCTGGACAAGAAAAGAAAGGATGAGAAAAGGGATGAACGTAGTTCTGGCCGATTGCATACATCGTTAGTTTTTCCTTTATAGAAATAACTGTAAATGTATCCGTTAGACAATAATTATTGATTAATAATACCTTAATCCAGCCGTTTCGGAAAAATAAACTGAAAATCGGGTCGTGGGCCATGGGCAGAGGTCAGCCTCCGATGACGGAAGCATAGCTTTCTTTGTAATCTTCCCCATAGATCTCGCGGTATTTTATATTATATTTTTCAAAGCTGTTCTTGGCGAGGGTATGCCGGCCCAGCGCGATCAGGCTTTTACATTTGAGCTTGAGGGCTATTTCATTCGACTCATCGAAGAAGAAGATGGAATCGCAGATCGTTATAATGCTTTCTGCGTTTTCCGCCAGATTCACGGCCTGACAATATCTGAGCAACGTGTCGATAATAAAATTGGATATCTCGGATTTGATATTGTCGAGCCACTGATAATCGGTCTGTGGGAGGAAAGGGCCCCTTTGGGTTATGGAGATCAGTTCATTGACCGCCTCCCTACCCTGGCTATTCCTCGAAAAGACAAGTACATAACGGGCAAAATCGACCTGAACATTATTTTCGTCCAGCTCCAGCTTCCAATAGCCCGACGCCTTGTTGATCGTGCAGCCTTCCATTTTTTCCAATATGTTCTTCAGCTTCGCAATATTGACCGAACGATTGTTTATGGCGTCTTTGATATGCCGGTCATTCCAGAGGGTTTCATTTAGCTTCTCCGCCGAGACTCCCTTATCATACCGGATCGAATCTATGGCCAGGAGCAGGAAAAGCTCCTTTAACAGGGGAGTAAACGATTTTGTCAGCTTTTCTCCAGCCACTGTGATCACTTCAAAATTGCCAAAAAGAAAGATCAGCGCTTTTTTGGGCTGGGGATCAGTGAGTGCAGCAGGGGCCGCGGGTTCAGCAAGGATAGGCGCGGTATCAACGTTAATGGAAGAGGTAGAAGAGACCTGGGATGCAGGAATGGAGGTTGCAGCAGCAGGATAACCCGGTGTATCTGTAGAACCCGGAGAGAGGGTGGCAGACCGGCGAACTTTCATCCCTTTCCGCAAGATAAGCACCAGCCCAAGACCCGCCAATATGCCCAGGACGAGAAACAGGTATTTATGATCCGTCGTTGCTGCTTCCACGGGGAGAATGGCGGTCAGTTTATTCGGAGGGAAGTTGATCTTGTAGATCTTTACTTCAGTATTGCCCAGGTTGCTATAGATCGTAACCCCGATCAGCAATTTGGACAGCGGGGAATAATACAGATCTGCAAAAGATTTGGTGTCATAGAAGGAGTAAGGGAAGGGCGCGCCCAGTAGTTCATAGGTCGGCGCGATCAATGAGCCTTTGATCAATTGCAGACTTGTATTGAATTTGTCTTTGGCAAAGATCAGCCCATAATAGCTTTTATCCGGGCCGTCGATGATCAGAGAATTGGCGACCACAAAGGGCTCTGCGGGCTCCTTCAGGGAGAACAGATTTTTTACAGAGCCTGTTCGCGTATTGAAAAGGGATAATTCATAAATATATTTGGGGTTCAGGAGCTGGTCCCCATTCTTGCTGCCATATCCACCCAGGATATAAGCCGTATCGCCATTAGCCGTTGCCCCCAATCCGGAAAGATATCTGGGTGTGAAATAATCTCCTTTTACCGACATGGTATCCCAGGTCTTTGTGGCCAGGCTATATCGCTGGAACAAGTTCTTATATCGCAATTGTCCATATCCTCCGATCATATACAGCGTGCTGTCGGTCTTCGAAAAGAACTTATTGACATGCCAGTATTCCGTTGGCAGACCGGGGGCGAAGTTCTGATCCCACTGGGCATCGGCAAAACTATATACCGCCACCTTGCGCTGATCGATATAAAAATTATACAATTGCTGATCGTACCGGTTATATATAGACTGATTGCCCAGCAATAGATTGTCATGTCTTGATCTCAGGGCAGTAGCCCTTACCGTGTCCGTCTTTACTGGCAGGCTGTACAGCGAATCGGAGGAGAGGATATACAAGCGGTCCTCTGCCGGAGAAAAAGCAACGCTGGATTGCCCTTTGATCGACAAGCCGGAGACCAGCGCCCAGTTACTGTGCCTGGGATTTATCCAGGATGGATTGAGCACGAAGGCCTTTCTGGATCTTATGCTATCCGTGATCGTATTACCGGAGGATTCATTTAATGGCCAGAAATATTTTTCCTTATCATCTGCATTTATGCCGATATTCTTGAGCCATATGCGGGGAACGTCTTCGGATTTGAAGCCTGGATAACTGTTGGCCCCGAAGCAGATCTTCAGGCAATTTCCGCTGTAGCTAAGCGGAGTGGTACGCACCAGCTTATTCTGGTGGAAAAGAGAAAGGCCCTTTTTGGCATCGATCTCCACCCGGAGTGAATGCCATTTACCCGACATCTCCTTTTGTTGTAACGGCAGGCTGATGGAAGTATAGGAATCGATAAAGATGATCTTGAACGCATTCTTGTGCTGATCGTACAGCAGGTCTATATTCTGATTTTTCTCATTGATGATCCTGAAAATATAGCCAAAGTAGGTATCGTAATCCGGGCCGAAAGCGATGTCGAAGGAGAGCGATAGCTTATCGGAGAAACAAAAGCTTTCGTCCTTGGTCAGATCGATGGATGTGCGTTTTTCCGGAACGACTTCCCTGCTCGCAAATACCAGCCCATAGGATTGAGCGTCAAGATGGCAGGCAAAGAAAAAAGTGGTAAAAGTTAAAAAAACCGATATTAGTGAAGCAGTACTCTTCATGTTTGGCAAAAAACGCTGAATTTGACCAAATTTCTCCCTTTTCGCCCAATTTCAGAAAAATATTTCCCCTTATGTTGGATTCACCGCGGCGGCTTTTTCCCCATTTCTCGCCGGAAGCCGGAACCATTCTTTGGCAAAGGGTTTCAGGATGGCCTCCGAGGCGGCGGGGCCCCAGGTCCCGGCCTTATAAGAATGTAGTTGTTTAGCCGGAGATTTTCGCCAGGCTTCGACGATAGGCATCACGACTTTCCAGGCGGCTTCGACCTGATCGGCGCGCATGAACAACGTAGCGTCGCCATGCAAAACATCCAGCAGCAGGGCTTCATAGGCTTCAGGCAGGCTTTCCGTATACGCGTCCTGGTACATGAAATCCATTTCTACCGGCACCAGTTTCATATGAAGTCCAGGCATTTTGCTTTCGAACAACAGGCTTATTTCCAGTTCCGGCTGGATACTGATGATAAGCCGGTTGGGAATAATATCGTCTTTGAAGATCTTGTGGGGGGAATCTTTGAACTGGATCACGATCACCGAGGATTGCCTGGGCATGGATTTTCCGGTGCGGAGAAAGAACGGTACTCCCTTCCAACGTTCGTTATCGATAAAAAGGCGGGCAGCCACAAAGGTTTCGGTGGTGGAGGTGGAAGACACCTGTTCCTCCTCCCGGTAAGCCGGCCTTTCGCCATGATTGATCTCTCCTTTGGTATATTGGCCGCGGACCACATTTTTGAACACATCCTGTGGAGAATAGATCCTCATGCTTTTCATCACCTTCGTCTTGGCATCCCTGATAAGCTCTGCCTTATAGGCGTCGGGGCATTCCATGCCGACAATGCACAACAACTGGAGAAGATGGTTCTGCACCATGTCCCGCAGGGCGCCGCTGCTATCGTAATAACCTCCCCTCTTGCCGACGCCTACTTCTTCAGCCACGCTGATCTGGATATGATCGATATATTTCTTGTTCCATAAAGGTTCGAATACATAATTGGCAAAACGGAATGCCATGATGTTCTGGACCGTCTCCTTTCCGAGATAATGATCGATCCGATAGATCTGTTTCTCTGCAAACCGCTTGCTCAAAAAACGATTGAGCTTTTTTGCCGTATCCAGATCGGTGCCAAACGGTTTTTCCACTACGATGCGGTCCAGCATGTCCCTGTTGCAGAGATTGCACTTGTACAGCGCTTCGGATAAAATTTCGATAAACCGCGGCGCTACGGCAAAATAAAACATCCGCGATCCTCTTTCTTTGTTCTGCTTGTCGAAGGAGTTCAGTTTTCCCTTCAGATCGGTGTAGGTCTCCTCTTTTAAAAAATCGCCATGTATATAAGAGAGCCTGGCGGCAAACTCATTCCATTGCGCCATATCCGCCCGGCCTTCCCGGCTGAATTCGTTAACACCGGATAAAAGATCTTTTTTATAAGCCTCCCCATCCGCCGCGAGGTAATCGACACAAAATATGGTGAATTGATCCGGGAGATGGTTGCCGGTATATAGATTATAAAGGGCAGGTATGAGCTTTCGCCTGGTCAGATCTCCTTTTGCGCCGAAAATAGTGATGGCCGCCGGTGGGGCTTTCTTTGTTTTCATTTTTCAAACATAGGAAAAAAAACTCACCCATGTTTAAAGTATTGTATGGCCCTTTCGTGCTTTTTCGCCGCTTCCATGGAGTCGAAAGTCCCGAGGTTTCTGCGCTTTTTTGTTTTGGCGTCTATTTTCCTGGAGTAGATGCGGTATTGACCTGATTTTAATTTACGTATCATAAATTAAGATTTTTATTCGCGTGGATTTTCCGTGGCCTCAAAGGCGCCCCCCGACCCGTTGTCCTGATCACTGCTATTTTTCGGAAGCGAATATGTTTTCGAAGAAATGCATAAGGTCCGAAACCGGCCCCTCCATCTTATTCGTCCGGTCATCCATGGCATTATCCTTCAGCACCTTTCCCACCTGCATTTCGGGAGGAAGATAGGTCAGAATGTTATGACGCTGCGATACCAGGATATGCTGGATCGTGCTGGTTTCGTTATTGACTGCCGGATTGACCACATTGCTTCCCGCCGCCGCGCCGCCCGCATTATTTCCAAGGGCCTGTTCGTGTAATATATCCTGAGCATTCACGGCGACCCTTTTCATAAAGTTCAAGGTGCTTTCATAAGAATGGGCACCGATGCTGCTGACGGTCCGGGCAATTCTGGATTCACGTCCGTGCAGGATGGTACTGAGGAGGGTATCACGATCTGGCTGGGTCAGCGCTAGCGCCCCTTCCGGATCTGAGCCGTAGCGATATAAACCAGCTAATACTGCCAGGGCAGCCGATTGTTCATAATAACCCTTATCGTCGGATAGAGCCGCCGTATTGCTCGCATCGTTCGGATCGATCTTCCTAAATGCTGTCAATCCCATTCTTTCCTGTACGGCTGTAACAATATTGAAGTTCATAAATTTCGTTTTTAAATGGCAAACTGTAGAAAATAATACCCATATCCGCAGCTATATCCGATAGCGTACTATTGAATATAACGTTACTATAGTATTATAAGAGAATACCATGCCACAGCATCGATGCCTGCTGATCTTCTACACATACCACACCCCGTCGGGAGCCAGGGAAATAAATACGGTTTTGTCTTTCGCGGGAGTCCGCGCCATGATGGGATCGCCGGAGGCAACACGGATGGTTATGGTATCCTGCGGAAGCCGGACCTCAATTTCGGAATAGCTGCCAAAAAAGCTTGTACCGGTGACTTTGCCGGAAAGAGAACCATTGCCACCGGCCACTATTTTAAAATCCTCGGGACGTATGAGCATACGCGGCCCCGTCGGCACTACGCCGGTCAGGTTTGCAATGGCCTTCGTTCCCGCGGAACTTAACAGATTATATTTGCCAAACAATCCCGCCGCATATTCGCTGACAGGCCGCCGATAGATCTCATGGGGAGTTCCGTGCTGAAGGATCATTCCGTCTTTCATGATCAGGATCATATCCGCCCACGAAAGGATATCGGGCGGATCATGCGAGACCAGCAGGACCGTCGTACCCCATTTTTCACCAAGGTCCCCGATAACGGATTTCAGGATATTCGTATGGGCCAGGTCAAGGTTTGAGAAAGGTTCGTCCAACAATAACAGTCTTGGCATGCCGGTCAGCAGTCTGGCCAGCGCGATCCGCTGTCTTTCGCCTCCCGATAACTGATCGGTCCTCCGTTGCAATAAATGCGATATGCGACACACGGAGAATAGTGTCGCCGCTTCCTCATCGGACAGTAAATTCTTATAGGACAGCAGGTCTTCTACCCGGTAATTGTTATGCAGTTCGAAATGCTGTGAGAGGTAAGCGATCCCCGGATGGCCGGGTATCAGTTTTTCGAAAGGCCCTTTTACGCTTTCTCCTTCGAAGGAAACCTCTCCTTCATCACGCTGGGTCAACCCTCCGATTATCCGCAATAGTGTAGACTTGCCCGAGCCCGACTCTCCGGCGATGGCGATCTTCTGGAATTTTTCCTGCGTGAACGAAACACCCTTCAATACCCACTGCTGTCTTTCCTGTTTGCGGACTTCCGATACGGTTAATAGATGCATAAGATCAGACGGAGTTTAGCCACCGCAAAGGTATTATTTCCCGGTCAACCATATCGTTTGCGTAAAGGCGCCGTTGGCCGCGATATCCCAGATCTCCAGACGGGCCCATTTCCGACCTGAAAGATCCAGCTTCCGGCTGATGGTCCGTTCACCAAAAGCCCGGGTATAGGTAAGGTCTATTTTATCCCGGTAAACATGCACACCGTCTCCTGAAATGATCTCGGCAAAGTTCAGCGGGAAGGTCCAGCTTGTGGTGAAGGTTATCATGGCCTTTCCCGACCCGTCCAGATTTACCGTGTCCCCCGGTGCTCCCCCACCGACGAGGAATGAAGGGATCAGCACTTCTCCCGTCGTGGAGAAAAAATCGCCCTTTCTCAGCACATCGAGCACCGGTTGCCACCCATCAACAAACAAGGGAAGGGA
>DATHHO010000011.1:0-18251 GCA_035317125.1 Puia sp. | reverse complement strand
ATTCCACCAGGCCTGGGCGCTGACGATATCGCCGATGGCGCCGTCATGGACGCGTTTGATGAGCTCGCGGTAGGAATTCTGGTATCTGCGCTGCAACCCCACCACGACATTCAATTTTTTTGCTTTTGCCTTTTCCGCGGCGGCCAGCACCCGTTGTATTCCGGCTGGATCGGTAGCCACGGGCTTTTCCATAAAGATCTGCTTGCTCTGGTTTACCGCCTCTTCAAAATGAATGGGGCGGAATCCGGGTGGGGTCGCGAGGATGACCACGTCGGCCAGGGCCATCGCTTTTTTATAGGCATCGAAACCCGTGAATTTATTTTCCTCTTTTACCTGCACCCTGCCTTTTTTATCACCCAGCTCATCCGTGATGTGTTTGAGGCTGCCATCGAGCCGGTCGCGGAAAGCATCGGCCATCGCCACCAACTGGACGTTCTGACTGGTGCTCAATGCCTGAACGGCAGCACCCGTACCACGTCCGCCGCATCCGATAAGGGCAATCTTTATTACGGAATCGGCGCCGGAAAAATAGTTGGCGCGGGACAACAGGGGTGCGGCCAGCGCACCACCTGCCAGCAGAGAAGAATTTCGTACAAAATCTCTCCGGCTTTGCTGATTGGAATTTTTCTGATTCATAATAACTGCAATTTAAAATGAATGATGATTGTTTATTTGTCACTAAGAAATTGTGAAAAGAATTGTTCGGCCGCAGCGGCATCCGGCTGCTTTGCCGGCCGCATGATCCGGAAGCCGATAAAAGGAGCGTCCGTATTCCACCACATGCTTTTGGGGATCTGCGGATCACGGGCGTTCCATTTTCGGTCAGAAGGGATCCTCACCGCGCAGCGCAGCGCGGACGCCTCATCACGGAAACTCCCTCCTTTCAGCGTGACGGGATATTTCGTGACCGGCGCCTGCACAGGGTTTACGGGATGCGTTCCGATCCGGGAGAAATAATCGGTCTGGTACTGGTCCAGCGTCCATTCGGCGACGTTACCCAGCATGTCATAGAGGCCCCAGGCATTGGGGGCCAGTTGTTTTACCGGATGATATTTTTCTTCGCTGTTGCCTTTCCACCAGGCGAAATGGTTTAATGGGTCTTCCTTGTCGCCAAAGGGGTAAGCCGTCGCAGCGCCGGCCCGGCAGGCATATTCCCATTCGGCCTCCGTAGGCAACCGGTAAAAAACGCCTGTCTTCTTATAAAGCCATTTGCAGTACATGATGGCCGCATACTGGCTCATGCTGTTGGCCGGGAAAAAACCGGTCTTTCCCATGCCGAGCGTAAAATCAATATAAGGAGGGCTTGGGCGGGTGATGCCATCCGGTGCAGGGCCTTTGTCGAGGGCCTCGTCCTGGAATAAGACATATTCTTCATAGGTCACCTCGTGCTCTTCCATCCAGAAAGAATCCAGCTTCACGCGGACTGCGGGTCCTTCATCGGGTCTGCGGCCTTTTTCCGCAGCAGGGCTTCCCATTAAGAAGGTGCCTCCGGGAATGGGCACCATCGTGAAAGAGACGGAAGAACCGGGTATTTTTTGTTCGATCACGCCCTTGTCCCGGGTCATCTCATCCTGCGCGAGCGCGCCGGGGATCAAACCGCCCGTGAGCAGGGCAGCGAGACATATGGTGAGCAATCTGTTCATTCTTCAGCAATATAAATAAAAAAGACCAGCGCCCGCGTCCTCCGGACCACCAGCCGCCGCCGTTCGTTATTTTCTTTGATAATTTCCAAATCCGGGCGAGCTTTTCGCGGATATGCCATTTTTTCTTTTTTCGGTGACGAAAATGGCCGCGCCAGGGAACCGTTTGATCAGCCGCCGCGACTCCCGGTAAGATAGTATGCTGCAGGCCGTCGCCAGCCAATCCGCCAGCGTACCGTCTGCGGCAATGGCGGTCACATTCCGTCTGCGCGTGAGACCGATGCCCGTCCTCGGATCGACGATATGGGAATACCGCCTGCCGTTAAGCTCCACATACTGATAGAGATCGCCCGAAGTAGCCACCGACATTTCCCGTAGTAACAACAGTTGTGGCAGGATCACTTCTTTTTCTCCGGGTGCGTTGATGCCGATCAGCCAGCCGGTTTTTCCGGGTGGAGGCAGACCGGCCACGATCTTGCCACCGGCGTTCACCATGGCGGAGGGGAATCCACGCTGTCGCAACAGGTCCAGCGCCGCCTGCGCGACAAACCCTTTCCCCAGGCCGCCGACATCCAGCTGCATGCCCGGTTTTTCCAGCCACACCGACTGTCCGGCCGTATCGAGATGCAGATATTTCCAGCCGGTGCTCCGCAGCGCGTTCCGGATGGAATCTGCATCAGGGAATACATGCGACCGGCGGGCCTGCCGCCACAGTCTTACGACGGGTCCGATGGTAATATCATATCGGCCGGCACTGAGCTGCGCCGCCAGCATCGCCCGTTGAAGGATATCGAACAAAGGAGCTGATACCCGTACATAACGGCCTTGTCCGCTCGTAGCGCTCAGCCGGTTGATCTCGCTGCTGTCGATATAATCGCTCAGCAATCCGTTGAGGGTATCTACTTTCCGGAATGCTGCCTCTGCCGCCTGCGCTGCCAGCAGAGAATCGCCTGCCCTTCCATGATCCCCGCCACTCCCGGACCCGGCGCGTGTTCCCCTGATGTCATCTCCTGCCGCTCCACCTGCGCAGATGGTGATCGTAAACGGCGAGCCCATGGCAGGGCGCGTGAAAACATATTTGTCCTGGCCGTGCGTCGCCTGCACGACCAGCAGCAGAAAAGCCAGTCCTGAGCGCGCGCAGGGCCTGCCCGTTCGCAGGAACGACAACCGTTGCGTCCGACACCGTTTTGTTAAAATCATGGCTAAATATAGCCGATTATTCTTTTACCTTTGCCGGGCTACCAACCGAACCATCGCTCCGATCCGTCGGGGAGGAAAGTCCGGACAGCAAAGGGCAATGCACCGGTTAAGAGCCGGGTCCCGGTGAAAGCCGGGAATAGATAGTGCCACAGAAAATAACTGCCTCCTTTTTCTTACGAAAAGGGTTGGTGAGGGTGAAAACCCAGGGTAAGAGCCTGGGGCCTTGATAAGTAATTATCCTGGCGGGTAAACCTTGCATGCTGAAATGCCACGTAAACCGGCGATTGAGGGCGGCTCGTCCGATGCCGGAGGGTAGGCAGCTAGATCCCTGCAGCAATGCAGGGGCCAGATAAATGATGGTGCCGCACTTGTGCGGTGAACAGGATCCGGCTTACGGGTTGGTAGTATTTTTTCTTTCGGCACGCCTTGTCCATTTGCGAACGATCTATCGTCCGTTAACGTACAATCTTCCTTTCGGATCGGATGGTTTCCATTCATTTTCAATCGCTTATAAAACTGGCATCTTATTCTCTGCTTGATCGCAAATTCCGTCCATGATCAGCAACTACTATAAGACCGCCGTACGAAGCATCGGCCGCAGCCGCTTCCACTCCGCTATCAATATGTTTGGCCTCGCTGTCGGTATCGCCTTCGTCCTGCTGGTAGGCGCCTATATCTGGAATGAACGGCAGGTAAATACCCACCTGGCGCATGCGGACCGGCAATTCATCCTGCTCAGCAAATGGAAGAACCCGGGGATGGGTGTGATGATCGCCGGCCCAGGAGCGCTGGGCAAGGCCCTGAAAGAGAACTATCCCGGCCTGGTAGCCAACTATTACCGCTTTGACGGCGTCACCTCCAACGTTTCCGTCGGCGACAAGCATTTCCGGGAACCCATGGAAATCGGCGACAGCACTCTGCTCGCCATGTATGGATTTCCACTCCTCTACGGAGACCCGCGTCATGTTTTCGAAAACCCTTTTTCCGCAGTGATCACGGAAAAGGCTGCGAAGAAATATTTCGGCCGCACCAATGTACTTGGGGAAAACATGACCATCGAAAATTTTTCAGGTGGTAAAAATGATTTCCGGATCACCGGCGTTCTGGCCCAACCCTTACACAATTCCGTTACCTGGCTGAATGGAGATTTTGACAACCAGCTCTTCCTTTCCACGGCCGTTCTTGGTTATTTCAGCCGGAACATGAGCTGGCAGAATGTCTTTATCGTCAATTATGTAGAATTACAAAAAGGCATCGGGCCGGAAGCCCTGAAGACCCCCATCGCCCACCTGCTCAAGGTCAATACCCCGCCATCGGTCAGTGATAATCTTGAGGTCAGTGTAGTCCCGCTGGCCGACTATTATATGACCACGGACGGAGGCACCGTGCAGAAAATGTTATACACCCTTTCCTATATTGCTTTTTTCATCCTGCTGATGGCCATTATCAATTTTGTGAACATGTCCGTCAGTCGCAGCGGCTCCCGGATGAAAGAGATCGGCATCCGCAAGATATTGGGAAGCCTGCGACGCCAGCTTATTCTGCAGTTCCTCACCGAATCGATCATCCTGACGGGAATGGCTACCCTGATCGCCCTTATATTGTACTGGCTCGCTGCACCCTGGTTCTCTACCATGCTGGGTAAGGAAATCCCGCCTTTGTCTGCGCTGCCTGGTCTTGCCTGGATCCTGATCCCTTTATTCGCATTATTCCTGGGCACGGTAGCGGGGCTTTATCCTGCCTTTATGTTATCTTCCATGCCTTCCGTGGACTCGCTCAAAGGCAATAAGGCATCGGTGAAGGAAAATATCGGATTGCGCAAGGGACTGGTCAGTTTCCAGTTTGCGATGGCTACGATCGTGCTGGTCGGGGCGATCATCGTTTCTCAGCAGATCAGTCTTTTCTTCAGCGACAGGCTTGGCTACGACAAGGAATATATGCTGTCTGCGCAGCTGCCCAGAGACTGGTCCCTCAAGGGCGTGCAGCGGATGGAGACGATAAGGAATGAATTTACCGGCCTGCCGGTCATAAAAGACGTTTCATTGTCCTACGAAAGACCCGATGGGAATAATATCGGGAATGTCAGCATCTTTCCGGCCAGCGGCGATTCCGCGCACGCCGTCGTTTCGCAGCTCATGGTCTGCGATGAACACTATGCCGGCACCTATAAGATACCGCTGGCGGGCGGCACATTCTTCAACCAGCCGGGAACGGACAACGGACAGGATTCCAACCGGGTCGTGATCAATGAGACAGCCGCAAAGGCAATGGGTTGGAAAGACCCTGTTCAGGCCATCGGGCAGCCCGTAAAAATGTTGGGGATCGGTGGCCCCGCGAGCAGAACGTTTACCATCAGCGGCGTGGTGAAAGACTTTCATTTTAAAGGGATGGGGGAGTCTGTCGACCCCGGCACCTTTGCACATGTCAGTCTGATCAATACCTACCGTTTCCTGTCTTTTAAATTGCGACCGGGAAATATCGGGGTTGCCATGAACGAACTACAGAAAAAATGGGCTGTTCTCTTACCGGGAGCGCCTTTCGAATACCAGTTTATGGATGAGACCCTCCAGGGTCTGTATAAAGGGGAACTACAGCTAAAAGAAGCGGCATCGACTGCTACGACGCTCGCCCTGATCATCGTCCTTATCGGCGTGGTGGGCCTGCTGTCCCTGAGCGTGCAGAAACGCACCAGAGAAATTGCCATCCGCAAAGTGATCGGAGCATCCGTGCCGGGCATCGTCCGTCTGTTTATCCGGGAGTTCCTGCCGCTGCTCATTCTGGCTGGACTGGTCGCCAGTCCGCTGGCTTATGCGATCATGCATTCGTGGCTGAACGATTATGCGACCCGGATCAGGATCACGCCCTGGCCGTTTGTCGCGGCTACAGGCTCCCTTTGTATCGTGATGGTATTGCTGATCGTCATGCAAACGGTCCGTGCGGCCCTGGCTAACCCGGTGAAGAATCTGAAGACGGAATAGATCCGTCAAGGTGTCTCCGGCAGCGGAACTGCCGCGACTGGTCATGCCGGCCAGATGCCAGCGCCCACCCATCCGCCGATCTCCATAAGCCAGGCGAGGCCAAGGTGCACGATCAGGCCGCCTAGGATCGAGCGCGTGCGCCAGGCGATGACCCCCAGCGCCATTCCACCAAAGAAGGAGGAGATGCATTCACCAAGGGGTTTGCCGAAATGGATCGTACAATAAAAGGCAGCCATCGGCAGGATCACCTCCTTGCCGGCCCAGGGGGCAAGGCCGATGACGAGAAATCCCCGGAAGAATAATTCGATCGATACGAAATCGAGGCCGTAGGAGAGTTCATACAATAATTTCCAGGGCCATGCCGGTTGGGCATAACCGTTGATAAAGGCGATGTTTTTTACTTTGGGATAGGTCAGCAGGAAATCATGCTGCGTCGAAGCCAGGGCAATAAGCGGGATGAGACCTATCAGGATGAGAAAATAGGGTTTTGCCGCGAAGCCCCGCCCAGTAAAACCGAAAAGGCCGCTCCCGGCTTCCGGCGAACCGTCCCCAGCGCCCCCGGCCTTCTTCAACGATTCGCTCCCCCCATTGTGGAGCATGCTCCTGCAAACCGCCAGCATCATGATCAGCGCGAGCAGCTTTGCCGGCAGCTGTAGAATAACCAGCGTATACTGCCCCCAGGGATAAGGCCAGCCCGAAGGGACGAGGAAGGAAAGATCCCAGTGCACCATCTTGAACGCGAAGAATAAGGGCGCGATGAGCAGCAGGATGCGCCATGGTCGTCCATAACCGTGTCCGGGCTCCGCGTTACCATCCGCAAGTCTTGCATTTGTACGCCTGCGGCTGTGTCCGCACTTCCATTGTATCGCCCACGCTCCCCAGAAAACAAACGCATAGAACAGAAAGAACCCCAGCAGACTGAGCGGCCACGGGCGCAGCGCACGGATCCGGGTCTCGATGCCCAAAGTATAGTTCAGCGAAATAAGAGCGGCAACAAAAAGCACCGTAATCAGAATGGCTCTGGATGAAATAGTGCGGAAAAAATCTTTGAGATAGGAAATAAACGCGTTAAGGCCCGCCCCCGGTCTCATGAAACAAAGCTTTCCTTCATTTTACCGAGCAGGTCCGATTCGATCATCTTCTGGGCGAGGGCGATCATATTGGAAAAAGATTTGCCATGCGAGATACCATGGCCGATGACGACGGGTTTCATCACGCCGAGGAGCGGGGTGCCGCCGTAATTCTCGAAGTCGAAGCGGTCGAAATATTCGTGATGGATGTTCTTGCTTTGCGTGATATCGAACAGGGATTCGGCCAGTTTGAGGATGATGTTCCCGGTGAAGCCTTCACAGACCATCACATCCGCCTTGTCCATAAACAGATCCCTGCCTTCTACATTTCCTATGAAATGGATCTGGCTGTTCTCTTTCAGCAGGGGATAGGCGGCCTGGGCGAGTATATTTCCCTTGCCTTCCTCTTCCCCGATATTCACCAGTCCTACGCGGGGGTCGGCGATCCCGAGGATATGCTTTGCATACAGCGAGCCCAGGATGGCAAACTGGTTAAGGTTCTCGGGTTTACAATCGGCATTCAGGCCTACATCGAGGAGAACGCCTGTCTTGCCATTTTCTTTTGGAATGATCGTGCAGATAGTAGGACGCTGGATGCCCTCGATCGCCTTGATCGTATAGAGCGCGCCTACCAGCATAGTACCGGTATTTCCGGCGCTGATAAAGGCATCCATTTTGCCGGTGGACAGCAGATGAAAGCCGATAGCAATGGAAGATTGCTGTTTTTCTTTGAGGGCTTTGGTGGGATGTTCGTCCATTCCAATCACCTGAGGGGCATGGATCATTCTTACCGCTTCAGCGGGAATGTCATGGTCCTTTAGTAATGGATTGATCTGCTGTTCATCGCCCAGTAAGTAAAGGACGACGGACCGGGGAGAGCTGTTCAGATACAGTTGTATACCTTTTACTGCTTCCAGCGGCGCATAATCCCCTCCCATCATGTCTAAGCCAATATTCATCAAAGGCGAGCTAAAGTGAAGGATTCAACTATTTTATCGGAGCGATCTCGGTGACTATCTTTCCTTTATAATACAGTTTACCTTCGCTCACGTGCGCACGGTGACGTACATGCGTTTCGCCAGTCGTGCTGTCTTTGCTCAACGTCACTTTTTCGGCCTTATAATGCGTCCTTCTTTTGGCACTGCGCTGCTGGGAATGTCTCCGTTTCGGATTTGGCATATCACTTCAATTTTAAAAATATCCTTAATTTATTAAGCTTCTTTATCAAGATCTTTAAACTTTTCCAGTCCCTTCCACAGATAATTCTGCGGCCTGGCCTTTTCTGCTTCCAGTTTTTTCAGCATATCCAGCACTTCTTTGTTGCACCTGGGCCCTCCCATCTCTTCCTCGCTGCACATACGCTGCATGGGGATGCTCAGGTTGACAAATTCGTAGATCCAGTCGGATATATGCAGGTGGCTTTCTCCCTTGGATATATAATATACATCCGGGTCTTCCTCCTGCTGGTTCATAATATCCGGCTCTTCCACCAGTTTCACCAGGATGTTGAATTCATCCCAGAGATCCAGCGGCAACAAATTTCCGCAACGGTCGCAGGTAATATCGATCTTACCTCCAACCTCGAATTTCAGCAGCATAAAACTGTTCTTTTTATCGAGGAACAGCTTTACATTCGCTTCGCATTTACGGAAATCCTGCTGTTGATATGCTTCAAAGAACTTGTCCGTGATCCGGTAACTGAACTCATGTATACCCGGCTTCAGGCCCACAAACGCTATTTCAAATTCTCTGCGGCTGCTCATGAGTGCTTTTTAAAGAGCTTGCAAAGGTATGGATAAATATTTATAAACCAGGGCCGGACAGGGGCAAATTTACCATTTTTGTTAGATTTATACCCGAAAACCGGCAAAATAATGGAACCAGGGCGCCGGGCAGCAGGCTGACTGTGCCTTAAGCCCTTCGGAGCCGGCTTCAGAATTTCACCAAAATAAGTTATTAGCTTTGGCGCAATGAACAAATTCCTGTTTTTCATTTTCTTATCCGTTCTATCGGCCACCCTGGCCCCATCCGCATTTTCCCAGGACAAGGATCTGGACTTCTACCTGAACCAGGCCCTGCAGAACAGCCCCCTGCTCAAAGATTACCGTAACCAGATCCAGTCAGCCGTGGCCGACAGCGAGCTTATTCATGCGTCCTACCGTCCCCAGGTAACGGGAACAAGCACGAATGTCTATGCGCCGGTCATCCATGGTTATGGCTATGACCAGGCCATCAGCAATGGTGGTAATTTCAGCACGCTGGCGGGTGTAAACAAGCAATTCGTAAGTGGTCAGCATCTCGACGCCCAGTTCGAGACGATCCGGCTGCTGAACCGGGGGATCGAGAACAGCGCAAAGATCACCGAGCAGGACCTCAAAAAAAGCGTAACGGCCCAGTATATCACCACCTACGGCGACATGCAGCAGCTCAGGTTCAACCGGGAGATCTACACGCTGCTGCAAAAAGAAGAGGGGCTGCTCAAGGACCTTACCGAAAAGAACGTCTACCGTCAGACCGATTATCTCGCCTTCCTCGTGACCATTCAGCAGGAAGGGCTTTTGCTCCGGCAGCTGCAGATCCAGTTCCAGAATGACTTCGGGAGTCTCAACTATCTCTGTGGCGTCATGGATACGGCAACGGCTATTCTGCAGGACCCATCTCTGCGCCTGCAATCCTTGCCCGATATAACGGGTTCGGTGTTCTTCCGGCAATACCATATCGACAGCCTGAGACTGCTGAACAGCCGCTCGGTAGTGGATTTCGGATACAAACCAAAGCTGAACCTGTTTGCCGACGCGGGTTTTAGTTCGTCCCTTGCCTACCAGGCCTATAAGAATTTCGGGGCCAGCTTCGGGTTTGCCGTCACCGTTCCTATTTATGACGGTCATCAGCGGAAACTGCAGTACAGCAAGCTGGATATTGCCGAAAGAACGCGGGAAGGCTATAAGGATTTTTTCACCAGGCAGTATTATCAGCAGATCGCCCAGTTGTCCCAGCAGCTGCATGCCACCGAAGACCTCATCGGCGAGATCGGGGCGCAGATAAAATATTCAGAGACCCTTATCACCGTCAATGGCAAGCTGCTGGCGACCGGGGATGCGAAGATCTCCGATTATATCCTGGCGCTGAATAATTACCTGAACGCAAAGAACCTGCTCACGCAGAATAATATCACCCGCCTGCAGATCATTAATAATATCAACTACTGGAACCGATGAAGAAATACCTGCGGCCTTTGCGCTGTCTCCCTGTTGTCCCGGCTGCAATTTCTGTTCTGGCCCTGGCCTCCTGCGGTCAGCAAAAAGATGGGGCCTCCGACAAAGGAGCTAAACCGGATACCGCCGCCACGGAGTCCATCGACGCCCGTACCCCCGTCACTGTCACGACAGTCAGCCAGGGTGCGCTGAACGACTATATCGAGCTCAATGCCGTCTCCGCCTTTCTGCAGAAAAGCTATGTAAAGGCTAACGCGAACGGTTACCTGCAATCTGCCGATACCTATCCTGGCAAATATGTCGATGCCGGCCAGACCCTGTTCACCCTGAAGACCAAGGAGGCCCAGAGTATCGGGAATACCATCCACCTGCTGGACTCCACGTTGAAATTTTCCGGGGTCAGCGCTATAAAGGCTAACCAGCATGGCTATATCACCCAGCTCAATCATCAGTCGGGCGACTATGTCCAGGACGGGGAGCAACTGGCCGTTATCAGTGACCGGAACAGCTTTGTATTCCTGCTGGACCTCCCCTATGAACTGAGATCGGTGGTCCTCAACAAAAAAACGGTGGAACTTATCCTGCCCGACGGGCAGCAGCTCAGCGGAACCGTCGGGGCGTTCATGCCGACCATGGATTCCGCTTCACAGACCCAGAGCGTCGTGATCCGGGTGAACAGCAGCCAGTCTATTCCGGAGAACCTCATCGCCAAAGTAAGAGTGATAAAGACTGCCCGCAGCGCTGCCCAGTCCCTGCCGAGGGGCGCCCTGCTGACGAACGAGACGGAGAGCGATTTCTGGGTGATGAAGCTGACCGACAGCAGCACGGCTGTGAAGGTGCCCGTTAAAAAAGGGCTGGAGACCCGGGACAGGGTCGAGATCCTGTCACCGGTGTTCAGCCTATCCGACCGCATATTGATCACGGGAAACTACGGATTGCCCGATACGGCAAAAGTAAATCCGCAGCCCGACAGCGTGCGGTAAGGAACGCTCACGAAAAACAGCCTCTGTATTCCACCCGATAAAGCATCAAACCTTGAATAATTTTTTTATCTCCCATAAGAACCCGCTGGCAGTGACCCTGGTGATGATCATCCTGGGAGGCCTTTTTGCTTACAGCAGGCTTCAGACCTCGCTGTTCCCCGAGATCACCTTCCCCAAGATAAAAGTCATTGCCGATGCGGGCCTCCAGCCCGTGGATAAAATGATGGTCACCGTCACGAGGCCGCTGGAAAACGCCATCCGGCAGGTACCGGACCTGCAGACCGTCAGGAGCTCGACCAGCCGTGGCAGCTGCGAGATCTCCGCCTACATGGACTGGAAGGCCGATGTGGACCTGAGCCAGCAGCGGATCGAGTCGAAGATCAACGAGATCAAGAACAACCTCCCTCCCGAGACTCAGATCACGGTCGAGAAAATGAATCCTTCTATCCTTCCCGTAATGGGATATACGGTGGAAACCCATAACCTGAACCCTATAGAGATCAGGCAGCTCGCCAACTATACGATCAAGCCCTATCTCTCACAGGTCAGCGGAGTGGCCGAGATCCGCGTGATCGGCGGCAAGACAAAAGAATACTGGCTCACCCTCGACATACAGAAGATGAGCACCCTCTCCGTCACCCCGGACCTGCTCAACACAGCCATGGGCCAGACGGGCTTTGTCCGGTCGAACGGCTTTCTTTCGGACTACCGGTACCTCTACCTCACGGTGACGGACGCCACCGTGCATGATAAAGAAGATATCGGCAATATCGTCGTCCGCAATACGGGCAGGCGCGTGATCCTTCTCAAAGACCTCGCCAGCATAGAGATCAGAGAGGGCGTCGAATACACCAGGATCAATGCCAATGGCAGCGAAGCCCTGCTCCTCGCCGTTATCAAGCAACCGAATGCCAATCTGGTCGATCTCTCGAAGGAAATGGAAGCCAAGGTAGCCAGCCTGAAGACCATCCTTCCAAAAGGGGTGAGCATCTCGCCCTATTATATCCAGGCTGATTTTGTCAATGATTCCATAAAGAGCGTTACGGACAGTCTCTGGATAGGTCTTGGGCTGGCCATAATCGTAGCGATTATCTTCCTCCGCTCGTTCAGGGCCAGCGCCACTATCCTGATCACCATTCCCGTGACGCTGTGCCTTACGCTTATCATGCTCTATGCTATCGGGTACACGTTCAATATCATGACGTTGGGCGCTATCGCCGCGGCTATCGGCCTGATCATCGATGACGCCATCGTGGTGATGGAGCAGATCCACCGCACCCGTGAAGAGTATCCCGATGAACCGACGACCGTGCTGGTACAGCGATCCATTAAGTATCTCTTCCCGGCTATGATCGGCTCGTCCATCAGCACGATCGTGATCTTTGTGCCTTTTATCCTGATGAGCGGAGTGGCCGGCGCTTATTTCAAGGTGCTGACCAATACGATGATCATTACGCTTGTCTGCTCCTTTTTTGTGACCTGGATAGGCCTCCCCGTTATATACCTGATCATCAGCCATAAGAAGCCCCGACCACAGGGCCCGGGCGCCGATGCAGCCCCTGCACGCACCCGTCCTCCACATACCGTCCGGAAGCAGCGCTGGGTGGCATTTTTTATCCGCAGACCTTATCTGAGCCTGGTCATCATGGCGGCCCTGGGGTTCTCGATCTGGTGGGTCCTGCCAAAGCTGGAGACAGGCTTTCTGCCGGAAATGGATGAAGGCAGCATTGTGCTGGATTACCGATCTCCTCCCGGCACCTCCCTCGAAGAGACGGACAGGATGTTGCGCGAGGTGGAAAAGATCATTGTAAAGGTCCCCGAAGTACAAGCCTATTCCCGGAGGACGGGGACGGAAATGGGATTCTTTATTACGGAGCCGAACAAAGGGGACTATCTGATACAATTAAAAAAAGCCCGTGAAAAATCAACGGAGGAAGTGATCAGTGATATACGCAAGCAGGTCGAAGCGACACAGCCCGCCCTGACCATTGAATTTGGGCAGGTGATCGGGGATATGCTGGGTGACCTGATGACCTCGGTGGAGCCCATTGAAATTAAGGTGTTCGGGGACAATCCTTTGAAATTGCAGGACCTGTCACGGCAGGTAGCCGCTATCGTATCCAGCGTAAAAGGGACGGCCGATGTGAAAGATGGCATTGTGATAGCGGGCCCTTCGGTAAGTATCGAGCCCGATTATATCCGGCTGGCGCAGTTTGGGCTCACCCCGGCAAACCTGCAATATCAGCTACAGACCTCCCTAGAAGGAAATATCGTAGGAACGCTGCGGGAGAAGGAACAGCAGATCAATATCCGGATGGTCTATCCGGGCAGCCGCCGGCTCAGCTTGGCGGGGATCGGTTCGCTGCAGATCTTCCTGCCGAACGGCAAACTGAAGCCCATCGCCGATCTGGCCACCATCACCGTAAAAGGAGGCGACGCCGAGATCCAGCGGGAGAACCTTCAATCGATGGGCGTGGTATCCGCGAGGCTCGATCAGCGTGATCTCGGCAGCGTGATCCGGGATATCCAGCAACAGGTCCATGCAAAGCTTACCCTGTCTCCGGGCTATCATCTGGAATACGGCGGCGACTATGCGCAGCAGCAGCAATCCTTCCGTGAGCTTCTTCTCATCCTTATTGCGGCCAGCATGCTGGTCTTCGGGGTTATCCTTTTCCTTTACCGGAAATTCCTGGTGGCGCTGGCGATCCTGATCGTGGCCGTCCTGGGTATTTCCGGGTCTTATATCGGACTGTACCTGACCCATACACCGCTGAATGTCGGCAGCTATACCGGTCTGATCATGATCGTGGGCATAATAGGGGAGAACGCCATTTTCACTTTCCTGCAATTCAGGGACTCGCTGACGACAAAGACCGTCGATGAGGCGATCATTTATGCCATCTCTACGCGGTTGCGGCCCAAGCTGATGACCGCCCTTGGAGCCATCATCGCCCTGCTGCCCCTGGCCCTTGGGATAGGCGCCGGCGCACAGTTGCACCAGCCACTGGCCATTGCCGTTATCGGAGGGTTTATCGTTGCGATGCCCTTACTGCTGATCGTGCTGCCCACGCTGCTGAGGTTGCTGCACTGGCGTCACCCGGCCACTCCTGTGGAAGCGGAAGGTCTGGCAGCAAGCTGAGTCCATCTCCGACATTCTGAGAACGGGAGCTGTTGGGATCCCTTACTCCGTCCGCAGATTTTTCAGCGGGTTGGACAAGGCCGCCTTCACCGACTGGAAACTGATGGTGATGAGGGCAATAGCCATGGCCGTGAGCCCTGCCGCGATAAAGACCCACCAACTGATGGACGTGCGATACGCATAACTCTGCAACCATCTGTGCATCGCCCACCATGCCACCGGAAAGGCGATGAGGGTAGAGAGGAAGACCAGCCCCAAAAAATCTTTGGTCAGCAGGCCGGTAATACCCGTTACGCTGGCGCCCAGCACCTTTCGTATGCCTATTTCCTTTGTTCTGCGTTCTGCCGTATAGGCCGCCAGGCCGAAAAGGCCCAGACAGGATATGAAGATCGCCAGCCCGGCAAAGACACCCGCTAATTTACCGACCAGGGTCTCGCCTTTGAATTGTTCGTTGAACTGCTGGTCGATGAAAGTGTAGGTAAAGGGATAGGAAGGATTATCTTTTTTCATGACCGCCCCTACCCTGGCCAGCACCTCTTCCGGCCGGGCACCCGCCTTGTACCGCACATAGAGATAATGAGACTCTTCCGGAGCGGCAAAGAAGATCACCGGATCGGGACTGCTGTAAAAATCGCCATAGATATAATCCTTCACTACGCCGATCACATGAAGGGTTCCGTTCCCGTTCCGGATGGGTTTGCCGATGGGACTGCCCTTGCCCAGCAGCCGGGCCATGGATTCTGTGATCAGGATATTGGAACTGTCTGCCGCCATAGCCGGTCCCGGTTCGAAATCCCGTCCTTCGAGGATATGCATGCCCATGGTCGCGAAATAGCCGGAGTTGACCATGCGGTAGGAAATGAGGGTTTGTCTGCTGGGATTCTTACCCTCCCAGTCAAAGCCGCTGGTATTGTCGGAGGTGTACAAGCTTTCCTGGCTGGACAAAGCCGCGTTCCCGACAACACCGGTGTTCAGCAGATCCTGTCTGATCGCGGCGAAATTCTTTATCATGTCGCCCCGCACATCCATATCGAGGAGATTGGACCGGTCGTAACCGATATCACGGCCACGGATATGCTGGATCTGCCGGTAGACGATGACCGTGCTGATGATGAGCACGATGCTGACGGAGAACTGCAGCACGACCAGTCCCTTGCGGATAAATACCGCGCCCCCGTTTTTCAGCTTGATCCCTTTGAATACGAAGATGGGGTTGAAGGACGATAAATACAGGGCCGGGTAGCTGCCGGCAACGAGGCCACACAGCAGGGCGATGGCGAACAGTGCTCCGATATGCAGGGGATTGCCCAGGCCGGTGGAAAGATCTTCCTGCACCAGCCCGTTAAAGGAAGGCAGGGCCAGCTGGATAAGCAGGAGTCCCAGGAACACGGCAATCCCGGACATGGCGATCGCCTCTCCGATGAACTGCCATACCAGTGATCTCTTTCCCGCGCCCAGCACCTTGCGTACGCCCACTTCCCTGGCTCTTTTTTCGCTGCGTGCAGTAGCCAGGTTCATGAAATTGATGCAGGCGATCAGCAGGATGATCCACGCGATGATGGAAAACAGACGTACATAGCCGATGCGTTCTCCCAGGAGCCCGTCACGAAGATGCCAGTCGGTCATAGCGAACAGGAAGGGACGGGCCGTGGCCCGCTTGTCTTTTTTATGCATGAAATCATCGAGCTGCTTGTCGATCCCCGCGGGGCTGGCCGATGGAGAGAGCTCCACATAGGTCTTCACACCATTGGCAGCCCAGTATTGCAGCCAGTCATTCTTTTTACGGAAGATCTCGAAGGGGGCTGCCCAATCGAATTTCAGCGTCGAATTGTCCGGCAGATCTTTTATGACGCCTGTCACGATATATTTTTGCTGGTTATCCATTGTGAGGCTCCTGCCGATAATATTTTTTTCGGTCCCGAAGAAATGACCCGCCATTCTTTCCGTGATCACGATCGAATAGAGTTCGTTGAAGGCATCCTTTGCGCTGCCTTGTAAAAAGGAAAAGCCGAACAGGCTGAATGTGGAGGAGTCGATATAGAATCCGGGCTCATAGACAGATTTATCCCCGAGATTAAACAAGGTCTTGTTCACCCAGGTCGTACGACAGGTATTTACGACACCCGGGATCTCATTTTTCATGGCCGGGGCCAGTACGCCCGGAGAGCCGATAAAAGTTCTTTGCACACCGTCATAGACCTGGTGCTCCCGAATCGCGTACAACCGGTCTTTCTTTGCATAGCTGCTGTCGTAGCTGATCTCATTTTCTACCCAGAGGAAGATCAGACCTGCGCAGGCTACTCCTACGGCAAGGCCCGTGATATTGAGGAAACTATAGATCTTGTTTTTCCGCAGATTGCGGAAGAAGGTCCTGATAAAATTTTTAAGCATGGTGGTTGATTTGGCTGACTGATCGCTCCCAGGACAATGCCATGTCGTTAAGATATTATGAATCAATATTTTGCAGGAAGATTGTCGGATAAACTGTCCGGTTTTGATACGCCCGGTGTCCGCTCCCGTGGTCCGGCCAGATCCCTTTTTCCGTTCATTTTAAATTTCGGATATTGCAAATTGACAAAACCAACTCAATTCATACGGGTAATTTATGCAGGACTTCAAATTAGCCGCGGCTGCGGAGGTGTTTAAATTGATAAGACCGGGCACTACGATCGGGTTGGGCGCCGGCACCACGATCGCGCATCTGATCGCCTTTATAAAGGACGACGAAGAGCTGGCCCGCACGTTGAAAATAGCCTCCTCCTCTTTTGCGACCCGCCAGCTGTTGTTAAGGAAGGGATTCACGGTACTGGACATGGGATGGCTATCCCGGACCGACCAGTATTTCGATGGCTGTGACCAGTTCGACCGCCGGCTCAGCGCGCTGAAGAGCGGAGGCGGTATCCACACCAACGAAAAGATCCTGGCAGCCATGGCCGATGAATTCATTCTGGCAGGAGATGCGGCCAAACGGGTGGATAAGCTGGATGGCACCTATCCTCTTGTCGTCGAAGTGATCCCGGAAGCGCTTGCTTATGTGAGCGACCGGCTAAAGAGATTCTTTAACCCCCAGCGATCTGAACTGAGGATGAGCAATAAGAAAGAGGGCGCTGTACTGACCGAGCATGGGAATTTTCTCATCGACAACTGGTTCAGCCCATTCCCGGAGCCCGCCTTGCTGAATGAGCGTCTGGTCAGCATTCCAGGGATACTGGAACATTCATTATTTTTTAATATGGCCCACAAGGCTGTTGTCGCCGGTCCTGAAGGGGTAGAGATTTGTGGGAAGGCCTGGTAATCTGAGGGAAGCCTGGTAAATTTACTATAAAGATCGAGGGATACTGCGCTTGTGCATGAAAGACAGATGGCCTACTTTTGACTTATCCAATACCAATGAAGTAGCCAAATCCTAAACCAGTTCCAGAAAAACCAATTATCTCCAATTCCTTTTGAAGTAACCGATTAAAGACAATTTCTCTGAAAAACCGCCGATTAATCCTGGCGGTTTTTTGTTTTCCGCATGACCACGAAATGCCAACCCGGGCCGGCCGGCCCCTTCCAGTATTAATTTCTTACCTTTTGGTCAAATTACTCCTTTATGACCCTCATAATTTTGGGACTGATCCTTCTGATTGCCGGGATTGCCCTTCGCCGCCGTATACCCGCTTTTTCCTCCTATTCGGCCTATATGCGCACAGGCGGTGCGCTGTTGCTGCTGCTTGGTGTCCTTTCCGCCTGCTTTGTCCAGATCGCCACCGGCGAGGTTGGCGTGCAGGTGCTTTTCGGGAGCGTCCAGAACAGCATCCTTCCCAGCGGTCTGCATCTTATGAACCCTTTGATGGATGTTCAGCGGCTCGATGTCCGGACACAGAATTATACCATGAGCGCGGTTCATAACGAGGGTGTAAAAGAAGGGGACGACGCCATACGAGTCCTTACGGCTGACGGCCTGGAAGTGGTGATGGACCTCACCGTATTGTATTCGGTGCTGCCTTCCGCCGCCCCCGATATTCTCCGTAATACCGGTCC